>DORQ01000026.1:1158-3014 GCA_003514205.1 Acidimicrobiaceae bacterium | reverse complement strand
GTGCCGGCGGCGCCTCGGGCGCAGCGGCGCCCGCCTCCGCGAGTCGCACCAACGGAGTACCCACGTCAACTGTCTCGCCCTCGGGTACCAGAATCTCGGCAATCACGCCTGCCGTCGGAGACGGGACCTCGGAGTCGACTTTGTCAGTTGAGACCTCAAAAAGGATCTCGTCCTCAGCAACAGAGTCGCCGACCTGCTTGAACCATTTGGTAATTGTGCCTTCGGTCACTGACTCACCGAGTTGTGGCATCACGATATCGGCCATCAGCCTGCGCTCCTGATCCTTCTGCGACTTGTATCTAACCTGTATCTAATCATGTTCGTGCTTGCTGCGCCCACTGCTGACTTTTCAGAGGCCGTTTGCTCTAGTGAAGCGACCTGCCGGTCATCGAGAGGACCGTTTCACCAAACAACTCACTCATCGATGGGTGAGGTTGAATGAACGCTGCCACCTCGTCCACGGTGGCCTCCCAGTTCACTGCCAGGTAGCCCTGACCGAGCTGCTCGGTGACCCACGGCCCCACCATGTGAACTCCGAGTATCCGACCAGCGCGGCCGTCAGCATCTTTCTCGGCAATGACCTTCACCATACCGTCAGTCTCGCCAAGAATCACTGCGCGTCCGTTGCCCATGAAGCGGTGCTTGGCCACAACTACATCTAGTCCTGCCGCCTTTGCAGACTCCTCAGAATGTCCCGCAAAGCTCACCTCTGGGTGACAGTAGATCGCCCAGGGAACCTTGCCGTAGTCGATTGCAGTCGGGTGCTCGCCAAGGAGGTCCTTGATGACGTTCATCCCCTCCATGAACGCGACGTGCGCAAGCTGAGGGGTGGCGATGCAGTCCCCTACTGCCCACACCCCTGCAATGGCAGTTCTGCAGTTCTCATCCACCTCGAAGAACCCGCGATCGCTAACACCAACGCCCACAGAATCAGCCACGACGCCATTGGCAATCGGAGCACGTCCGACTGAGACCACCACGATGTCAACGTCGAGCGTGCTTCCATCTCCCAGCATTACTGAGGCCCCGCCACTCGCAAGCGGGGTGTAACCGTTCACCGTCACGCCAGTCTTGGTGGTGATTCCCTTCTTCTTGAATGCCCGCTCGACCACCTTGGTGATATCGGAGTCGCACGAGGGGAGAATCTTGTCGAGGCCCTCAAGAATGGTGACCTGGGTGCCCATATCGGCGAGGGTGGTCGCAAACTCGCATCCGATGGCACCGCCACCGATCACTGCGGCTGTTTGAGGCAATCGGCGAAGATCGAGGAATTCGTCACTCGTGAAGATGGTCGATCCGTCCGGAACGAATCCAGGGATCGTTCGCGGGATCGAGCCAGTGGCTAACAGGACTGCATCGCCGGTAAGTACTGCCGATTCGCCGTCGGCACTGCGCACCGAAACCACTCCTGGTGACTCCAGGTGACCGATGCCAGAAAACACCGAGACTTTGCGGCTCTTGAGTAGCGAACTCAGGCCAGTGAACATCTGATCAATAACGCGCTGTTTTCGGTCAACGGTTACCGACCAATCCACCGTCACCCCGGCAACGTTGACTCCGAAATCGCTTGCATGCCGAACCGTTCGATACACCGCTGCCGACTCGAGAAGCTCTTTCGCAGGAATGCACCCTCGGTGCAAACAAGTCCCGCCAACCTTGTCTTGCTCGATCAGAGCGATGTTCAACCCGGCACTTGCACCGTAGAGGGCTGCGGCATAGCCGCCTGGGCCCCCGCCTATGACGATGAGGTCGAAATGAGATTGGGAAGAAGTCGTAGAGGTGTCAGCCACCAGGTGTCCTTTGTTGCGGTCGATTCGCCACCGACACTGTAGTGCTCAGAATCTGCTCAGAATCTG
>DORQ01000026.1:0-1037 GCA_003514205.1 Acidimicrobiaceae bacterium | reverse complement strand
TCAGAATCTGCTCAGAATCTGCTCCGGTTTCTGGACGGCTTCAAAGAAGCAGCAACTGAAGGATGCCAGCGGCGAGAATCAGAGCTCCACAGACCACCGAGAGGACAATCAACATCCGTGTACTCATGCCGAAGATCCTAGAGCCTCCGCCCGAAGGCACTATCTTCGAGATACCCCCTTGGAGGAACGTATGCGTGATGCAGTAGGAAACATCGACTCAATACTGGTGCTGGGCGGTAGCTCAGAGATCGCAATTGAGACCGTTCGCAAACTGGTAGCGGGCCGGTGCAGGAAGGTGGTGCTCGCCGTGCGAACGCCTGCCAATGTCGAAGCAGTCATCGCTGAGTTCACCAAGGCTGGCGCCTCAGCTGAAGCCGTGGCCTTCGATGCTGCTGACACTGCTGCGCACCAGGCACTGATCTCAGAGATCTTCACCACACACGGCGATTTCGATTGCGTTCTGAGCGCATTCGGCGTTCTTGGCGTGCAGGAGGAAATGGATGACGATCCAACCATGGCTGCTGATGTGGCACACGTGAACTTCACGGGTCAGGTTTCTGCGTTGACTGCCTGCGCCGCAGAGCTGACCAGACAAGGCCACGGAACCATTGTCGTGCTGTCCTCAGTTGCTGGAGAACGAGTCCGAAAGGACAACCCAGTCTACGGAGCGACCAAAGCCGGACTCGACGCCTTCGCCCAGGGTCTTGGCGACCGTGTCCGCGCTGCTGGCGTGAACGTCATGATCGTGAGACCAGGCTTTGTGCACACCCGCATGACCGACGGGCTCGAGGAAGCACCTTTCGCGACAACCGCCGAGGCGGTGGCATACGACATTGTCGAAGGCCTCCGCAAGGGATCGCGCGTTGTGTGGTCTCCAGGCGTGCTGCGCTGGGTGTTCACGGTCCTGCGGCATCTCCCCGGCCCGGTATGGAGAGTCGTCTCCAACCGCTAGTTCGATTCACGTCTTTTTTGCCAAGCAGCGCGGACGGTCCGAGGGCGCGCCGATCCCGCAGGTTCCCGTCGGCTGTTCCTGTTGC
>DORQ01000258.1:954-4646 GCA_003514205.1 Acidimicrobiaceae bacterium | reverse complement strand
AACCCATGGTGACCAGCGTGACCGCTCGCATGAGGTCCCACCCCAGTGACGTCGCCAGATGAAAGGCCCAAAAGGCTCTGAGGTTGCTAGTGAGGATGGCCCCTGGAACATAGGAAAGTCCGCTGCCGTAGTTGGTCCCGAATGGCCAAAACCAGAGGTTCAACAAGGCACCGTATACAAAAGAAGCAACGGTCCCATAGAGCGCCATCGCCGCGATCTCGGCCCGTCCTTTGAGGGGGGGAAGGAGGCCAGCACCATAGCCAACCCAAGCGGCGCCAAGCATCTGAAACGGTAGCCACGGGCCAATTCCACCTGAGATTGCGGCGGACACAAAGAGGGTGAGCGTGCCGAGGAGGAATCCGAATCCCCGGCCGAACACTCGCCCCGCTGGAAGGAGGAGAAAGAACACCAACTCAGTGCCCGCTACCCCGCCGGTAGGTAGTCGAAGTGCCGATCCGCAGGCGGCCAAGACACCCAGCACCGCAACGGCTTTGGCGTCGAGGAGTCGCTCGGACAGCGCACTGGCAGTTGCAGCGAGCAGGAGAGGCATCATGAGCACCATGAGCCACGGTGCATCAGTCGCATGAGCGAGGGATTCAGAGGTCGCGGTGTTTGACCACAAGGGCCAGAGAAATCCAGCGATTCCGATCACGCTCAGGGCAGCGATGACGAGATCGTTGTGGGGCTTACTGATCAGTGCGCGCCCGGTCATTGGAGAGTGCCACGTTCCGTGAGCGCCTCGGTGACTTCGTCCATCGTCAGGAGGTCCAGCGGTGAAAGGATCTTCGCCACCTGGGGTGCCAAGGTGGGGGAGTGGCGTACCACTTCTCGTACACAGTCGTTCGCAATCAGCTCACCGTGGGAAAGCACTGCGACTCGGTCGGCAAGCCCCGCTGCCAGCTCGACATCGTGTGTTGCTAGGAGGACTGCGACCCCGTGTTGAACCATCTCTCGCAGTAGGGCGGCGAGCCGAGCCTTGGTGAGGTAATCGCATCCTCTGGTGGGCTCATCGAGCAATAACACTTGTGGTTGGTGCGCCGTGACCACGGCGAGGGCGAGTGCAAGCCGTTGGCCTTCAGAGAGATCGCGAGGATGCGCGTGGATATCGAGTTGCGGATGGATCACCTCCAACCGGGCAGCAGTGGTACCCGGCATCAGGCCTGACTCCATGTCGGAACGGACACATTCTTGTTCCACTGAACTTGTGTAGAGCAGGAGGCCGGGGTCCTGAGGGACAAGCCCAACACTTGCCAACAGCTGGCGACCCTTCAACGCTGCAGGGTCGTGCTCCCCAAGGCGAACGGTTCCACCTGTCGGCAGCTTCTGCCCCGCAGCACAGGCGAGCACCGTTGATTTTCCTGAACCGTTTCGCCCCATCAGTGCGAGGATTTCGCCCGCACCGAGGCTGAGGGTGAGGCCATTCACAACCTCGCGGCTCTCCCAGGATGTGGTCATCTGCGTGAAGGTCAGCGCAGGTTGGCTGCTGTACTCGCGGCTGTACTCGCGTTTGTGTTCGCGGCTGGGAGCCGATCCATCCATGTGGTTCAGCTCGCCGATCTGCTCATGGTGTGCAAGTTGAGTTCGCAGGGGAGCGGCAGCGCGCCTGGCGTTGCGAATCGACAGCGGTAGCGGTGACCAATTGAATGTGCGACCCATCTGCACAATTGGCGGCACCAGTGGGGACCGTTTCATTCCCGAGGCAATCTCGTCGTCCCAGACTGAACCGTCGGCTTCCACCAGCACGAGTCGTTCTGCCAGGTGAACGATTCGTTCCAGCCGATGCTCCGCGACCACGATCGTCAAGCCACCGTCGTGACAGAGACGTGCCAGACTCGAAAGCACTTCTTCTGCTCCGAGTGGGTCCAGCGATGAGGTGGGCTCGTCGAGGACGAGCAGCCGTGGTGAGGCAGTGAGCACTGCGCCGATAGCGACACGTTGCTGTTCCCCACCACTGAGGGAGAGCAGTTTTCGATGTCGAAGCGGCTCTAACGCGAGGAGATCGATGACTTCCTCTACTCGCCGTCGCATCATGGCTGGAGGTACCCCCAGATTCTCCATGGTGTAGGCAAGCTCGTCCTCAACGTGGTCTGCGACGAAGGTGGCGGCCGGGTCCTGGCCCACATAGCCAACCAAGTCCGCGAGGTCCCGTGGCGCGAAGTCGCGGGTGTTTCGACCTCCGACAACCACGTTTCCAGCGACGGTTCCGCCGGTGAAGTGGGGCACCAGGCCATTGAGACACTTCAACAACGTTGATTTGCCAGAACCAGTGGAACCGGAGACGAGCAGGAATTCGCCCTCCTCGATCGACAGCGAGAACGGTCGCAAAACAGGCTCAGCCGCGCCGTCGTAGGTCACCGATACCGAATCAAACTTTGCCCACGCCACTATGGGGCCTCAGTCAGGCGTTGGATTCCAGGAGCGCTGGCCGCAATCGCCGCGAAGATCAACAGCGGCGGAAGTGACGGGAAGTGCAACGGTCGCTGCGGAGGATCGATCGCGAGCGGCCACCGCGAGGCCGCAACTCCAACAGCGACTGCGCCTGTCAGGCTCGCCAGGCACACCAGAATTGACCAGCGATCCCACGAGTCGGGGCGGTACCGAGTCCGTGTGGAGGCCCGTGACAGGGCTCGCAGGGAGAAGCTCAACGCTCCGACTGCCACGGCACCAGTCACGGCGCCGATCCAGCGTGATGGTGTTGGCGCAAGCAGGCCATACAGCGCAAGCGCAGAGCAGGCCAATCCAATAGCGAGCGCCAGGTTGGCGCGTCGTCGATCCTTCTGAGGAACTGCTGCTGCTCGACCAAACCCACGGACATCCATCGAGGCAGCGAGCTGGATCGACCGGTCGAGAGACTGCTCCAGCACTGGAACTGCGGTGTATCGCAATGCGACCAGTCCTCGAGTCGGCCTGCCCCGGAGGCGGCGAGCAGAGCGCAACTGCCTAGCAGTCGCAACGGCGAAGGGAGCGGTGGTGAGCGCCACGGTTGAGGCGACGCCAAGTTCGTACAGTGCTGCCGGAACAACACGGAGGATTCTGTAGGGGCTGCAGAGCGAATTCACCGCACCGAACGCGAGGATGGCGACTGCGAGTTTGGATCCCTGTGCGAAGGCACCAACCAGACCCTCAAGCGTGACAGGTCCGCCAACACGGATACCCGAAGCCCACCCAGGTAGTGAAGCGCTCGGGATGCGAACGAGCTCCGTGCCACCTTCAATAGAGCCGAAAACCATGGCGAGCACGAGGCGGAAAAGGATGAGGAATACGCCGAGCTTCGCGAATGCTGTCAACGCATGCGCCGAGGAGCCCTCCTCGGCACAGAGGGAGGCGACGGTGAGAACAACACTGGCCAGCATCGCGAGAAACAGGAGGTTGGTGGTCTGTAGCGCGGAGGCGGCAATACCTGCTCCCCAGCACCACCAGGCTCCCGCGTGCAGCCGCGGTGTGGAGCGATTCATTGTTTCAGGCGTTTCCTGCGGGCCTGAATAGTGGCTAAGGCTACTGAGGCAACGACGAAAACCGCCGCTGGAATGAGCCCGCCCAGGCTTCGTGAGTTCGTCGAATCCGTTTCAGCCGCCGGTGTGTTTGGATTGCTCTGCGCCCGGTGGTTTCCGGTTGTACGCCGGCTACTGAATTGGTCGGTGTGGCGGACTGAGGATCGCTGGCCTCGGTGGGAGTGCTTGGCGCTGCGATGG
>DORQ01000258.1:517-876 GCA_003514205.1 Acidimicrobiaceae bacterium | reverse complement strand
CTTGGCGCTGCGATGGTTGTCTCCCCAAGCACGGCTGCCTGGTCGTTTGCGCTGATGACGGCGTCACCGGAACCTGATTGTGGAGTCGCCCCGATGGGCGAACCAGGCGCGGGTGATGCGAGGACAGAAGGGCTGGAGGCTGAACCCTGCGAGTTAGGTCGGCTGTTTCCAGTGGTGGGTTGGGCGGCGCTGGTCGGCGGAATGCTCGCTGGAAGAGGCGGGCTCTGCTGCTTTGGTTGTTCCGCCGGGGGTGCTGCAGGCGCTGCAACTGGCGCAGTTGTTCCCGAAGTTGTGCCATCGGACAGCGAACACGCGACAGAGTTGGGACGCGCTCGTGGCGCAAGGTCGGCGCCAGATCC
>DORQ01000258.1:0-155 GCA_003514205.1 Acidimicrobiaceae bacterium | reverse complement strand
GTGGCATGGTGACATTTGCCGTGGCGGACCATGCTGTGAGCACTTGGTAGCCCGTCGCTCCTGTTGGTACCGAGACACAAGCAGTCTCTGGTTCGGCACCGGGGCGGAGTTCGCCATAGTCGATCACCAGTGCCACACGGATCTGGCCCTCTGCG
>DORQ01000234.1:2493-4457 GCA_003514205.1 Acidimicrobiaceae bacterium | reverse complement strand
CCCTAACGGGCGGTTGTGCCACCAGAGCAGGACGTGAGTGCCTGCGACCATCGTCGCTGCCGCCGCTGAGCTCACTCGCAGCGCCACGCGGCTCAGCGTTCCGGCGATCCCTGAAGCGATGACACACATGGCTCCGGCGAGTGGAACGAGAATGACACATGCGCCAAGCACTGCTGGTACCGCGCTTCCCGTGACTCCCGACGCGATGACCTCGCCGGTCCGCACAAGTGAGAGCGTGGAACCGTTACCGTGGCGAATCCACGGGAGGAATGACAAGGCAACCACTGTGGCTCCTCCAGCGCCGACCACTACCCGCTGCCAGCCCCTGGGCTCCCCGACAACTTCGGGTTGGGGTTGGGGGATCATCCTTCAAGCATGGCACCCCACGGCGGTCGAATCAGCGAGCGCGTTTGTTGCCCCAGGAATCCCAATGGGTAACGGTTTCGACAGGCCGTCGCTTGGCCACGCCGAATTTCCCGAGTGGATACCCCAATGGGAGGAGCGCGATCACCTGGTGAGTCTTCGGTATGGATAAGCAGTCGCGAACGGCGTCGTGTTCGATTCGGTAGACCGTGGTGAGCGCAGTGCCAACGCCGTGGTGTCGGGCAGCGAGAATCAGATTCTGGACTGCTGGGTATGCCGAGGCGAACGCCGTTCCCACATCGAGGGGCCCATACTCGTCGGTGAGTTCCATGGAGATGTCAGCCATCGCAATTGCGATGATGGCTGGGGATTCTCCGAAATGCTGGGCGAGGTGGCGCGACGCAGCGAGTGTTCGCTGCCAGGACGCCTCATTCTCCGGACGTTGCGGGGGTGCCACCGCGAGCATGGCCTTTTCGTATCTGGCGTACGTGCGGGAGTAAATCTCGCCAAGGCCTCGCCGGGTCGCTTCGTCGCGCACGACCAAGAACTGCCAGGGCTGAATGTTGCCACCAGACGGACCCTGCTGCCCAGCTGCGAGAATCTCCCAGAGCACATCTTCAGGAATCGGCGTGGTGCTCAGCCTGCGAAGCGCTCGGGTGGTCATGATCCCATCGAGAAGCGTTGGCGGGTTGTTCTGGTTGGCCACGGAACTCGGTTGTTCAGTCATGTCTATTTGCCATATCTATCTGCCTTCGAAGGTTGGGTGTCGGCTCTCGATGAGCGCCGAGACGGCCTCTACATGATCGGCCGTCTGGAATGTTGTGATCTCAAGTGCTGTGGCGTAATCGAAGACGAGCTCCATCTGGTGGCGGACGCCCTTATTGATGGCAGCCTTTGTGTACCGGACAGCGATTGGCGGCTGGCGCGCGATGGTGCGAGCAATAGCAAGGGCCTTGTTCTGCACCTTGTCCTCTTCGACCAAGTCAGTAACGAGGCCCAAGCGAAATGCCTCTTCCCCCGTCAGCGGATCGCCTGTCAGCAGGTGACGTTTCGCCACAGCCGGGCCCGCAGTGAGAGGCCAAATCACGGCGCCTCCGTCACCGGCAACCAAGCCAACGCGCACGTGTGGGTCAGAGATTCGAGTAGATGGGCACGCGACCACTGCGTCGCACAGCAGCGCCAAGGAGGCTCCCAATCCAACGGCGGGACCTTCCAAGGCGACGACGATGGGAACCTCGACATCAAGCAGGTTCCAGATCATCGCCTTTGCGCTTCGCTGGAGCTCGAGCAGTCGCTCAGTTCCTTGAAGTTGTTGGAACCAAGCGAAATCGCCGCCAGCGCTAAAGGCGACTCCGTTTCCCGTCAGAATGATTGCTCGGAGTGCGCCCGGAGGCGTGGCCCGCAACACTGCAAAGAGCTCTTCAAGTTCGTGATGCAATTGCTCGTCAACGGTGTTGAGCGCTGAGCGTGGCGAGGTGATTGCGATCTTGAGAATGGCGCCCTCGTCGACCTCGGAAACGGTGAGAGATGGGAAACGGTCCTGCTGTTCGCGGAGTGGGTTCATCGTTGATCTGCCCTCTCGACAGTTGAGGTATCGGCAG
>DORQ01000234.1:0-2297 GCA_003514205.1 Acidimicrobiaceae bacterium | reverse complement strand
GCTGGTGGCCGCTCTGTTCTCTGGGGAGTCCCAGGATTCGCTCAGCGACGATGTTGCGTTGCACCTGGGTTGTACCTCCGCCGATGGTGAGCGCTCGGGCGAACAGGAACGCCCAAGGCCACTCCCCAGGCTCAACTCCGAGTGGGCCGATGGCGTCCTCGCCGGCCAACATCGATGCTGGCCCCGCAAGATCGGCTGCGAACTCGGTGATGTGCTGGCCGTGTTCGTCGGCGAGAAGTTTCTTCAGCGAGGCCTCGGTTCCAGGCTCTCGTCCGGCCAGAAGCTCTGAGAGAATCTTGCGGCCGAGCAAGGAGATCAGAAACGCCTCTGTGTAGAGGGTCGCAGCGCGTTGGCGCTCGACCGGATCGGAGAGACCTCCTCGAGTTCGGAGGATGTCAAAGAACTCGCCGCTGGTCGGACCCATCCCCCAGCACACCCCGCCAGTCGAGAGCGAAACCCGTTCATTGCCCAGCGTGATTCTGGCAAGTCGCCAGCCCTCACCGCGTTCACCGACGAGACAGTCTGCCGGAATCCTGAGATTGTCGAAAAACACCTCGTTGAAATGATGACCACCCGACATCTCGCGAATCTCGCGAATCTCAATGCCGGGAAGATCCATCGGGCAGATGAAATAGGAGATGCCCTGGTGCTGTGAAGCATCGGGTTCTGTTCGAGCCAACAGAATGCCAAATTTCGAGCGTTCCGCCCAGGTCGACCACAGCTTTTGGCCGTTGATGACCCACTCGTCACCGTCGAGTACTGCTGTGGTTCGCAGGGAGGACAGATCACTGCCACTATCGGGTTCGCTGAAGAGTTGACTCCAGAATTCCTCGCCACTCAGCAGTGGTTTCAGATAGCGACGCTTTTGTTCCTCAGAGCCAGCTGCAAGCAAGGTTGGCCCGGCCCAGCCAATGCCGATGGGGTTATCCGGAAGCGAGACCTCGGCATGTGCAAGTTCCTCGCTGATAATGATCTGGTGTTCGGCGTCGGCCCCGAGGCCCCATGGGGCAGGCCAGGCGGGCGCCACGAGACCTGCCTCGGCGAGTTGTGAATGGGTCGGGTTCGGGTGCTGCGCCAGCCAGGATCGACACGCGATCCGGCGGGGGTCGTCAATGCCTGGAAGTTCGAAATCCACTCCAATGACCGTAGCCTTCATGGGGACAACGGTGGGTCTGTGGCACTGTTGATGGGTCCCAACGAAGCATCTGTATGTAATGGCGCAACGTGTGAGTAGAGGAATGCGAATCAAGCAATGAGAACTGTGACGCTCCCAACGTTGGGGCAGTACCAACAGCGGTGGGACGAACTCGTGGCAACAATGGCGCTTCCCTCGCCGTTCCTCTGTTCCTGGTGGCTCGAAGCAACCGCCGCGCCCCGGCAGGAATTTGTGCTGGTCCTCGACGGAGATGACCTACTCGGCGGCTTGGCGGTCTCTGTTGCTCGGCGCGGGCGTTTGGAATGGGTCACCCTTGCCGGGTCAGGACCACTGGAGCCCGATCACCTCGACGTCGTTGCCGCTCCCGGTGCAGAAGAGCGAGTGGCCTACGCAGTTTCCAACTGGTTGGGCCGACCCGGAAACCGGATTCTCGATTTCGCAGGACTGGCAGCGGGGGGCCGATTGGCGAGAACGGTCCCAGGTCGCGGCGTTGTGCTGAGCTCCACTCCAGCGCCCTATGTGACACTTCCAGCCACAGCAGCGGAGTATCTCTCGGGCCGCCCGGGCGCGCTTCGTTCCACCATCAAGCGAGCAGAGAAGCGACTCGCAAAGGCCGGGTACGCTCCGCATCGTATTGAGCTCGCTGGGGTGGACGATGCTCTCGAAAACCTGCAGCGCCTGCATGATTCCCGCTGGGGCGACGAATCTGGGTTTCTCGCTGGCTGGCCGGGGTTCTGCCGAGCAGTTCAGGCTGGACTTGCGGCCGGCCACGTCGGCCTCTGGGAACTCCGAAACGATGACGGTGATGTTGCGGCGATAGAAATTGATTTCGAGGTCGCTGGCAGAGTGAGCTTCTACCAGGCCGGTCGGTCAACAAGTCATGAGTGCCGCGGTGCAGGTTCGGTGCTGAGGTACCAGATCATCTCCGCAGCCATTGATTCGGGAAAGGTCGAGTTCGATCTGCTTCGAGGTGGTGAGCCCTATAAGGCCGATTGGGCCAATGCCTCACGCGGGGTGGTTCATTTGCGTAAGGGTGTGGGCCCAGCTGCCGTGGCGTTGATCGCGGCGGCCGATGCCCGGCGACAGTTGCAGTCGCTCAGGGGGGCTCGGGCTTCGGCAGCCTCGGGTGCGGCACTTGGTC
>DORQ01000262.1:2456-4552 GCA_003514205.1 Acidimicrobiaceae bacterium | reverse complement strand
GTGGAATAGTGTCTGGACACATGTCCAGTTCTGTTCTCGGCCAGGTCACCTCTCGACGCCATCTCAGCACGAAGCAATCTGAGACGGTGCAACGACTGCTTGCGGCGACCGTTGAAGAACTTGGAACTGCTGATTTCGATGCATTGACCGTCAGGCGAGTGGCAACTCGTGCGGGAGTCGCCGCTGCTACCGCCTACACCTACTTTGGTTCGAAAGACCACCTCGTTGCAGCGGAATACTGGCGGCGAGTCCAGACACTTCCGGAGCTGAACGCCATGACCGGCCTGGCACTCGGCGAGCGAGTTGGAGCTGCTCTTGGCGCAGTCTCCCTGTTGGTCGCTGATGAGCCACGTTTCGCATCAGCGTGTACAACAGCGCTGATGTCACGAGAACCAGCGGTAGCAGAGCTTCGGATACTGATCGGAACAGCTGTTCTGAAACGGATCGCACAAGCGGTTGGCGCTCCGGAGACAGACGACCGAGTGGTCGCGCTGAATCTTGCCTATTCCGGAGCGCTACTTCAGGCCGGCATGGGCCATCTCTCCTACGGCGCGATCATTGATCGAATCGTTGCAGTCGCGCGCCTGCTTGAACCACTATCCAAAAATCCAGGATCACCCCTCGCTCCCGGATTTCCGACTCCGCACGAGTCATCAGGAGAGACGTCATGACAGAGGCCGTTCACTACAACCCCTACGACTACCACATTCACGAGGATCCGTATCCGACCTACACCCGGCTGCGTTCAGAGGCCCCGCTGTATCACAACGAGGATCTGGGCTTTTGGGCGCTGTCTCGACACGAGGATGTGAATGCGGGGTTCCGCAACACCACTGATCTATCGAGTTCCCACGGAGTGAGTCTGGATCCACTCGCCTCGGGTCCCCATGCCTACAAGACAATGTCCTTCCTTGCGATGGATCCTCCTCGCCACACTCGTATGCGTGGTCTGGTCGCTCGGGGATTCACCCCGCGCCGAGTGATGGACTTGGAACCACGAATCAGAGCTCTCGCTGTGCATTATCTCGATGAGGCCCTTGAGCGCGGAAGCTTCGACTCCATTGGCGACTTCGCTGGCAAGCTCCCAATGGACGTGATCAGTGAGCTCATGGGGGTTCCTTCCGCTGATCGCGATGAGGTTCGAAGGCTTGCTGATCTGCTGGTGCATCGGCCCGACGGTGCAACCGATGTGCCCCCCGAAGGTATTGAAGCGGCCTTTGCTCTCATTGAGTACTACACCGACATGATCGCCCGCCGTCGAACAGCGCCGACGGAGGATCTGACTTCGGCACTGCTCGTCGCTGAGATCGACGGTGATCGCCTCGCCGACGATGAGATCATCGGGTTTCTCTTCCTGATGGTGGTGGCTGGCAACGAGACCACGACGAAGCTTCTGGGCAACGCGCTGTATTGGGCGAATCACGACCCGGCAGTGAAGGCACAGGTGCTCGCTGATCCGATGAACTCGGCAATGATTGAGCGCTGGGTGGAGGAGACGCTTCGCTTCGATACGTCCACGCAAATGCTCGCACGCATTGCGGTGAATGATGTGGAGGTCGCTGGCGGCTGCATTCCTGCTGGGGATCGGGTAGTGCTTCTGATTGGCTCGGGAAATCGCGACGAGGAGGTGTTCGACCAGCCCGACGTGTTCGACCTGAGTCGTGACACCTCGGCGAGCTTGTCCTTTGGTGTGGGGCGGCACTTCTGCATGGGCGCTTCGCTCGCCAGGCTCGAAGCGCGAATCGCTCTCGAGGAATTCACTCGTCGCTTCTCCGACTATGAGATCGACGAGGCCCATTCTCGAAGAGTTCATTCAATCAATGTGCGGGGGTTTGCTTCCTTGCCAACCAGCATTTCGGCGCGATGACGGACTTGCAACGAGTTGCGTTTATCGCTGGAGCTAGTTCAGGTATCGGGGCCGCCACGGCGCTGCTCTTAGCGGCACACGGGCATCCAGTGGCGTTGGGGGCTCGTCGTA
This sequence comes from Acidimicrobiaceae bacterium, assembly GCA_003514205.1. Taxonomy (GTDB): domain Bacteria; phylum Actinomycetota; class Acidimicrobiia; order Acidimicrobiales; family Microtrichaceae; genus UBA11034. Next base: position 2,574 of record DORQ01000262.1, on the reverse strand, counting down.
TCGATCGCTGCGAGGCGCTGGTCGCCGAGATTGTTGGGTCGGGGGGCACCGCGCTGGCAGTATCGCTCGACGTTGCAGATGATGAAAGCGTGAGCGCCGCGATCGCAACTGCCGAAGC
>DORQ01000262.1:0-2214 GCA_003514205.1 Acidimicrobiaceae bacterium | reverse complement strand
GATCAAGTCAACGTGAATCTGGTGGGCGCGCACCGGAGCTGCCGCGCAGTTCTGCAAGGAATGCAAGCGCGGACCGAGGGCGACATCGTCTTGGTGACCTCACTCAACGCCCGGCTTCCGCGACCATTGACTGGCGCGTACAACGCATCCAAGGCTGCCCTTGAGGCCTACGGTCGGACCCTACAAATGGAACAAGAAGGCACTGGAGTTCGTGTCTCCATGGTGCGCCCTGGCCCAACGCTCACTGAGCTTGGGTGGGATTGGGACCCTGACATGATCAACCGGATTCTTCAAAGTTGGGCGCATTGGGGGGCGCAGCGTCACCACTCCTACCTTCCAGCGGAATCAATCGCCCAAGCGGTCTACGCGGCCATTTCACAGCCAGCGGGGACACAGCTCTCGCTCGTGGAAGTCGAACCAATTGCACCAATCCGAGAGGAACCCTCATGACCGAGAGCCCCGAGATCTCACCCAAGCGCCAGGCAGGCCTCAACATGATGAACGAGGTGTACGGCTTTGAAGTAGGCGACGCGCCGGGAGACTTTCTCGGCTACACCATTGAGCATCTCTTCGGCGATATTTGGCAACGTGAAGGTCTCGACATTCGTGATCGTCGGCTGCTGCTGATTGGCCTGCTCGTCGGTAGTGGTCTCAACGACGTGTTGGATGTGCAGCTTCCTGCCGCTCTCGATCGTGGTGAACTGACCGAGGAACAACTGCGCGAGATTGTGATTCTCTTCGCTCATTACGCTGGATGGCCGACCGGAGCGAAGCTCAATTCGCAGGTCGAGGCCCTGATTGCGCGCCGAGCGAAGGCACGAGCAGCCGAGGAACGAGCTGCAGATGAAAGTAACGCGGAGGGCTAGCCCCCGTAGCCCAGTGATTCGTAGGCCAAATCGGCGGCCTCGTACTGGTCTTTGTCGAGCGCTGCGAGGAGTTGTTCGATGGTGAATGATGGATCCTCAATAACGGTGTTCAAGCACCAATTCAAGGAGAGGTCCTCGTCTTGAGTCGGGCTCACCGCGTTTCGTTCCATCCATGGTTTGAGGGCTGTGGCGAGCCGTTCGGATGCCTCGCTGTTTCCCAGTCGAAAGATCTGCGTTGCGCAGGGCGAACTGGCATCGGAGGTCTCGGTCACGACTTGGTCGAGGACGACCCGTGGGTCCTCGTTCAGTCCAAGCAACAACGCGAACCAACGAAAAGCGCCAATGTACTGGCGGGGTTCCTCCTCGGAGGTCGCCGGGGCCGGTGTTGGCTCACTGAACTTCTGGACACGAAGCATCATGACATCGAGGGTAGAGATTCTCCGGTTGAGCGCCGCCTTCATCGTCTCGTCACGGGCTGCTACTCCGCCGGCGGCATGGACCCGTTCCATGTAGAGCCAGCCAGTGGAGTAGGGCATGAGTGAAGCCCAGAAGTCGAAGGCCGCCGTGCCGGTTGCCGCGAGAAATTGGCGCTCCTCCTCAGAGAGTTCTGGCGGCTCCGTTGCGTCCCCAGCCGTATCCTCGCCCGCTTCTTCGTTTGCCGCCCCAGTGTCAGACTCGGAATCTGCACGCTCCTGCATCCTGCTGATCCGGTAGCGATTTTCTACCCATACTGCATCACCTTCGATCACCGCGAGCGTGGCAATTTCCCGGTCTTCGCCAATACCGTCAAGTGAGGTGAGGGAGAAATACTGGTCTTGCATTGCATGGGTGAGCTCATGGACCACTGTTGGCATGTTCTCTTCGGTGATTTTCGTACCGCGGACAAGGAGCGATTTGCCCGTGTGCTGGTAGAGGCCGGCCAGGATGGTGCCTGAACCTGATTCGCCAAAGGCCGTCTCCTCGTCCACCTCGGCGATCCCGAGCATTGCTTCAATTGGGTGGCTCCGGGTGTAGGAGCCGCCGCTGATTCCCGTGAGTCGATCGAACGCTGCATCGTCGAGAAACCGAACTTGGACCGGGGTGCGGAACGGTCGTCCGTAGGTTTTCTCAACGAACTTGACTGCCGGGATCACACGAGGATCCCAATCCGTTGCGAGCACCAGCGGGGAGGCGCAGCTCACCAGACTCAGCGATTGCAGAACGAGAAGGAAGGCAGCGAAAGCTCGGGGGGACTGGCCGGAGGTTCTTACCATGGTGGGAACGCCTCCCAGGTGGCACGGTTTCCCGAAAGCAGTCGTGGCCATGCGGCGGCGGCTGGTTGCCCAATTGGGGCGGGTTGGGCAGGCTG
>DORQ01000263.1:20623-21248 GCA_003514205.1 Acidimicrobiaceae bacterium | reverse complement strand
GGTGGTTGAGGCGGCGCGGTGGTTTGGTGGGGCTGTCCCTACCGGAATGCTGCGGATTCTTTGAGTCCTTCAACTCCGAGCATTCCAGGGATGAGTAAGGAATTGGCAGGCTGAGTCTGGCCGTTCAGCTCGAGCGTAGGGCTCGCCAGGAGGGGCCGGTCCGCTCGATGCGGTTGTACAATCTCGTGGTGGAGACATTCGAGGTGGTGTGCGAGATCGAGCCGGCAACTCGGCCCGACCTGACCAAGGTTCGCCACCAAATCGGGGTACTCAGCACAATCGCGACTCGCTTCCTCATCCCGGACAACCACATCGGTCGCGCGACCGTCTCGAGCATCGCCGTGGCCCATGAGGCCACGCAGATGGGGTGCCAGGCGGTCGCATGCATTAACGCGCGGGACCGGAACCTGCTCGGCTTTCGGCGCGACCTGCTCACCGCTGCGGCCTACGGCGTCGAGGAGTTCCTCTTCGTGTACGGCGACCGACCAGAGACAGGCCGACGATCCGATGACCTCACGGTTCGATCCATGATCGAGATGGCCCGCGATTTCGCCGACGAGCAGACCATGCCTATCCGTATCGGTGTCTCCTGTGGCCTCGGCGCTGTGCCGGCGTGGAAGCAGGA
>DORQ01000263.1:19300-20473 GCA_003514205.1 Acidimicrobiaceae bacterium | reverse complement strand
TGTCCACCTCATCCCTGTTAGTCGGTTCCGCCAAGTCGCCTCGGCGCTCGAACCTGAGCTCCGCTCACTCACTGGAAAGTGACAGCGCACGTCGGCCGTGTTCGGAGGCCGAGCGGCTAGGTGACCAGGCAGAACTCGTTTCCCGCCGGATCGGCGAGAACCTGAAATGGACTGATCGACCCATCGATGACCGGTCCGATCCGCGTCGCCCCGAGTCCCTCAAGTCGCTGTGTATCTGACTCGAGATCATCAGACCAGAGGTCGAGGTGAAGTCTGTTCTTGGCAATCTTCGCTTCTGGAACCCGTTGGAAGGCTAGCTTCAGCCCCCCGTGGAGCTGGGTCGAGCACTCGGCCCAGTCGAGAGACTCCACCACCGCCTGGGTGTTGAACACTGCGGCCCAGAAGTGGGCGAGGGGCTTCACCTCGATGCAATCAATGACGAGCTCGCAGATTGGGTCTCGATCGGGGATAGACGCAACTGCTCTCACGGGGAAGGTGCCGAGCCCCTGAATCCTCAGCGGCAGCGCCGTGAAGAGCGCGCCCGAGGCCGGAAGCTCGGCAAGGTTGGTGAGGTGCTCAACAATTGGGATCCCTGCTGCGAGGAGCACCGTGTGCGCTGGTCTTGACTTCTGCGAGGTGTCATCCACGTTGAGGGCATCGATGCCCACGAGCTGTGCGCCTTCAGCGACTAGACGTTCGCAACAGGCTTCGCTGAGATATGGATGACCTGGTTCCAAATAGGCGGGCGTGCCAAAGCACGCTGACTTGTTCGTTCTGAACAGCACTGCACGACCTGTGAGGTCGAGGCCATCAAGAAGTTCTGGCTCGGCTGCACCGTCAGGAAGGTCCATCACCAAGGCGGGCAGATTCATGCAGGCGGAGAGCGCCAGGCCGGCAAGGTCGTGGCCGTCGGCGAAGCGGTGCGCTGGCGTATCGAGGTAGGTTCCCGTGTTAGTACACAACGAAATCGTCCCAATATGGAACTCAGCGCCGCCTTCGTAGAGGGATCGACTCTCGGCGCGAGCTAGATGTGTCCCAATCTGGGGGGTGGGCAGCCCAGGGTAGGTGAGCATCCCGTGGAAGATTTCGTGGCTGAGTTCCAGATATCGCATGGGCTGACGATATCTGGACCGGCGGTATCGGTCGGGCGGAATATCGATAGGACGGAATATC
>DORQ01000263.1:12779-19173 GCA_003514205.1 Acidimicrobiaceae bacterium | reverse complement strand
ATCGATAGGACGGAATATCGGCCGGACGGAATATCGGCCGGGCGGCGCCAGCCAGCGTTCAGGACTGCTGATCGGCGAGGTCTACAGCAGCTTGCCAACGGTGTAGATCACGAGTCCGACGAGCCCGCCTACGACTGAACCGTTGATTCGGATGATCTGTAGATCTCTGCCGAGTAACAGCTCGACCCGCGTGGAGGTTTCCTGCCCATCCCACCGTTGCACCGTTGATTCAACGAACCCCGCGATTTCGTCTCCGTAGCGGTCGCACAGGGTCCTGGCCACATCGACCACTGCGGCGTTCACGCGGGCCTGCAGCACGGGGTCATCGACCAGAGCATTTCGGAAGGAACGGACTGCCGCAGCGAGGCGCTGCTGCAGCATCGAATCGGGTTCGGAAGCGGAATGGATGATCTGTTCACGTAGATCCACCCAGATGCTCTGCGACCACTCTCGGATGCTTGGATGGCCAAGAATCTCGTCTCGTAGGTCGGCAACCTTGTGTGCCATGGCTGGGTCAGAGCGGAGCTGCGTGATGAGCTGGGCGAGCCGTTCGTCAACATGGCGGCGAACGGGATGTTGCTGGTTGGTCTTGATCTCGCGAACAAAGGTCTGCAGACCAGCGAAGATTCGGTCGAACACCTTCTCATCGATGCTTTCGGGAACCCACCACGGGGATTCTTGCGCGAACCGGTTCCGCAACATCGGGCGTTGTGTGGCCATCATGTCGGTCATCGAGTTCAACGCGGCATCGAGCAGTTGATGGTGTCGGCCGTCCTCGGTGGCGGTCTCGATGACCCGGCCAGCTAATGGGGACAGGTCAACACTGCGAACCCGCGCCAAGATCTCGGAGGTGAGAAGTTCGCTCACCTCGTCATCGTCGATGAGTCGCGCCACTGTTGCCGCCACAGATCCAGCCTGTCTGGCCACAACGGTCACGTTGTCCTCCTCCGCAAGCCAGTCGCTCAGGCGGGCGGAGACGTCGGCCTCGACGAGACGCTCAGCGACAAGATCGGGAGCGAGGAATGCTCGTTGCACAAACCCGCCGAGCGTCTTGCCGAGCTGATCCTTGCGGTTCGGCAGAATCGCCGTGTGGGGGATTGGGATCCCCAACGGATGGCGAAACAAGGCTGTCACTGCAAACCAGTCGGCTACCCCGCCAACCATGGCGGCCTCCGCTGTGGCCCGGATGTACCCCCAGGGCTCGCCATTGGAATTCTCGAGAATTCGGGCGCCAATGAAGACTGCAACGGCAGCGCAGAGCACCAGCGTCGCGGTCCGTTTCATAGCGGAGATCTCGTCGACTCGCGAGAGTTCCTCGGGGGTAAGTTCGAAGCCAGCAGCCATGGGAGACTTACCCTATGGGAAACACGAAGGCGGAACTGTTCACTCGAGATGTGCTGTGGTGTCGCGGCCCCGACTCGGCCACGTTCCTTCAGGGCCAACTCACTCAAGATGTCGCAGGGCTCAAGGTTGGCGGATTCGCGTGGAGTCTTCTGCTGCAGCCTCAGGGAAAGGTGGTTGCCTTGATGGGTGTGGCCCGCATCTCGGAGACTGAATTTCTTCTCGACACTGCATCGGGATTTGGTGAGCCTGCCGCGAATCGATTGAGCCGCTTCAAACTTCGAACGGACTGCGAGCTGGAGCTTGTTCCTCTCGGAATTTGCGTCCGCCGCGAAGTGGCTGACACCGAGAACCATCAGTCGATGTTGGACCTACTCGCTGAGGACCTGGTTGGTTTGGCGCCCTTGAGCGTTCGGGAGACTGGTTGGCCTGGCGCACAAGTGATCGAAGCGGTGTGTGCTCCTGATACCTCACTATTGGACGGGGTCCGTGCCCCAAGCGCTGCGCTTGAGCGGGTCCGTATTCTGGCTGGCGTTCCCGAGTGTGGTTCGGAGCTTACGGAGGACACGATCCCTGCCGAAGCTGGCGCCTGGCTCATAGCCGCGACAGTGAGTTTCACAAAGGGCTGCTATGTGGGACAGGAGCTGGTGGCGAGGGTGGATTCCCGAGGGTCCAACACCCCGCGGAAGCTGCGAAGAGTGACTGCCGCCGATGATGTTGAACTTGTCGTCGGGGCTCCCCTGACAGATGCCGAAGGAGCGATAGTTGGAGCCATTACCTCTGCGGCCTCTGCAGTTGGCTTGGCGTTCATTTCCCGCAGAGTGGAGGTGCCGGCCGTGCTGAACTGTTCCGGGTCGCCCATTCAGGCGGATCCTTTGTAGCGCTTCTCGGTGTGTGGGCGTCAGGAATCGGCCGCAGGAAATCTTGCCGTGACAGTGGTGCCAGTCCCGAGTTGAGATGCAACGCTCGCACTGCCGCCCATTGCAAGACAGAGCTCGCGTACGATTGCGAGGCCGATTCCAGCTCCTGATTCCTGGCGGACCGGCTGGTTGTGTGCTTGATAGAGGCGTTCGAACAGGTATGGCAGGTCTTCAGGGGAGATACCCGCCCCGTCATCTGCGACATCGATGGCCACGAACCCTCCTGGTTCCTGTCGGGCAGTCATCCAAATGGTGGTCGTGGCGTACCTCACAGCATTGGCGGTGAGATTGCCGATGACCTGGAGCGCCCGGTCGGAGTCGACCCACACGTAGAGGTCTGAGGGTGCGTTGAGTTTGAGCTGAAGTCCTGCCGCGGTCGCTCCCGGATTGAGGCTTCGATGTGCCTCCTCAAGGAGAGTCGAGACGTCGACCTTGGATGGGTTGAGTCGAAACTGACGGGCGCTCAGCCTCGCAAGGTCGAGTATGTCGCCAACGAGGCGTTCGAGCTTCTTCGCCTCGGCGAGAATGGTCGCACCAGCAGCTGCAGGGTGTGGCGTCACACCATCGGCAATGGCCTCGGCATAACCCCGGATCGAGGTCAGGGGAGTACGAAGGTCATGTGTGACCGATACGAGAAACTGTTGTTCAAGCCCCTGGGAGCGCTGCAATCCTTCGGCCATGATGTTGATCGACCGTTTCAGCGTTTCGAGCTCATCAGGGCCGTCAGAGCCACTGCTGGACTCGTGCGTGGGAAGACGAACGGAAAGATCGCCTTTGGCCATTGACTCGGTGGCAGAAACGGCCTCGAGGATTGGGCGCGTCAGGCGTTTCGACAGCGCACGCGCAGCGAAGAGGGCGAGGAGAACTGATGCCGCCGCGGCGAGTAGGTAGTAGCGAAGCGTTGTGCCGAACAGCGGCTCGCGGGGTTCGACGAGCACTGCCACCAGGGTTGACCCGTCTGCGACCTGTCGTCCCGAGGCGGCCCAGAGCTTGCTGCCGATGCCACCGCTTTGCACGCCGTTGGCCTGAAGCTCTGCAATGTCGAGGGCTCGGGGCCGCACGGGTGTTGGCAGGTCTCCCACTAGTCGGCCCTCGGGGTCGATGACAACCTGGGTGATACCGGTTGTGTTCAACACCCCAGTGATGCGAGCCCGGGTCCGGTTGATTCGCTCAGCATTTGGTCGATCTTCCTCGTCCACAGCATTCAGGGCTGGCAACAAATTGGCGACGACCTCTGTCTGCCGCTCCATTCGCTTCAGGGTGTCCTGGCGAAGGCTCGCTCGTGCAAGCCCGAAGGTGAGGAATCCCACCACGACGAGAACGAGCACGACCAACGAGAGAATTCCCATGGTGATTCGGCGCGTCACAACTGCTCCTGGTGGCCAGCAATCACGGGGATGCTCGGTGCCTAGTCGAGTCGGTAGCCAAGGCCCCACACTGTTTCTAGTGGCAAGGAAGCTCCGAGCTTCTTGCGGAGTTGGCGAACATGAACATCCACCGTTCGTTCATCGCCATACCAACCATCGCCCCACACGCCGTCGAGTAGCTGGCGGCGGCTAAGAGCACGACCACGGTTCTCCAGAAGAAAGACCAGAAGGTCGAACTCCCGTGAAGTGAACGATTCCGGCAGTCCGTCGATAATGACCTCTCGTCGCTTCAGATCGACCACGGAGTTCCCCAACTCGAAGTGTTCCAGTTTGGCCGGATCTTCCGGGCGTACTGCGGTTGTTCTTCTGAGGATGTTCTTCACTCTCGCGACGAGTTCACGCGGCGAGAACGGCTTGGTTACATAGTCATCCGCACCGAGTTCGAGCCCAAGCACGCGGTCGATTTCGTCCTCTCGGGCGGTCAGCAGGATGATGGCTACCTCGTTGCCCCCAGCGCGCAGGTGTCGACACAGGTCGAGCCCGTCGCGATCTCCGGGAAGACCAATGTCGAGGATCACGAGGGAGGGTTGCCGGTCCGCAATGGTGGAGATGGCCGAATCCACGTCCCGACACAGGTACACGCGGTAGTTGGCGCGAGTGAGATAAAGGTGCAGTAGATCAGCAATGCTGTTGTCGTCCTCGACAACCACGATCACCATTTCAGATTCGAGCACCACTCCATTCAATCACCGGGTTGCTCAGAACCACTCGCAATCCTTGGGTGATTTCCAGCGGTGGGCTGAAGCGTTGTGAGCAAGGTTCGAGATGGCATCAGCCTCGGGCTACCGTGAGCACGTGGCTACCTACTTAGATCGAATCCTCGCAGAGCATCGGGCTGCGGCGGAAGCTGATTCTCGATCGCTCACTGAACTTGCGGAGCGATGCAGCCGCTGCGGCCCGGCTCGCGGGTTTGGTCGAGCCCTTGCTGGAAGTGATCAACTCGCAGTCATTGCGGAAATCAAGCGCCGATCTCCATCAAAGAAGAACCTGGCGCTCCATCTCGACCCGACCTCGCTAGCACTCGCCTATGAAGCAGGGGGTGCAGCGTGTCTCTCGGTTCTCACCGAGCCCGCGAACTTTGGTGGCTCACCCGAGGATCTTCAGACTGCGCGAGCAGCGGTGCAGCTGCCGGTGATTCGAAAAGACTTCACGGTGTCGCTGCACGACATCTTCGATGCTCGATTGATGGGTGCTGACTGCGTGCTCCTGATCGTGGCGGCACTCAACGATGACGAGTTGGCGAGTTTCGCGGCCCTCGCCACGGAGTTGGGACTTGATGTGTTGTTGGAAACCCATGACGAGGTCGAACTGCAACGGGCACTTGCAGCGTCACCCACAGGCTTGATTGGGGTGAACCAACGCGATCTCGCCACCTTCGAGGTGGATCAAGAGCGAGCAGTTCGAGTCGCTGAGGCAATTCCGGCCTCGCGGGTAGCGATCGCCGAATCGGGTGTGCGTGGTGTCGCCGACGCGGAGGCCCTCGCTGGGGCGGGGTACCAGGCGGTGCTGGTTGGGGAATATCTCGTGACCTCACCGGATCCAACATTGGCTATTGAACAACTCCGCGTGTCGCTGCGGAACTAGCCTGATCGCCAGGAGGTCACGACCATGTGGGTGAAGATCTGCGGAATCACCAACGAAGAGGACGCGTTGATGGCGGCTGCATTGGGTGCAGATGCGCTCGGGTTCAACTTCGTGCCCACTTCTCGGCGAAACATCACCCCATCGGCGGCGCGAGACATTGTTCGCCGACTACCACGAGAGGTCCTGACCTTCGGAGTCTTTCGGGATCAGGCGCCCCATTTTGTGATCGACACTGTGTTGTCAGTTGGGCTCCGAGGCGCTCAACTCCACGGTCACGAAACACCCGCAATGGCCGCCGAAATCCGCCCCAAAGTGCAGTCATTGATCGTTGCATTGTCGGCAGGAGATCCGATGGTCGAACGATTCGATGAGTATGGCGCCGACGCGCTGATGCTTGACGGGGTGAATCCTGGCAGCGGCAACGTGTTCGATTGGGAGCTTGTCGACAAAATACCCCGAGGCCATCGACTGATCCTCGCTGGGGGCCTGACGCCCGACAACGTTGCTGCCGGAATCGAGAGAGTGCGCCCATGGGGAGTTGACGTTGCCACTGGCGTGGAATCCTCGGCGGGAATGAAAGACCCTCGGCTCGTCCAGAAATTCATCCACGCCGCCCGCAGCGCCGAGCAGATCGAGCGGATGGAAACCGAGGACGAGGCTCCAGAGTTCTCCCCATCCACTCCCTTTGATTGGAACGAGGACGGCGACTTGTAGGCTGGTGCCTCCCCGTCAATCCGAGGTCGTTATGTCATTCATGGGCCAACCCTCCGACACTGGTCGTTTCGGCCAGTTCGGTGGGCGATTCATACCTGAGACACTGGTGCCAGCCTGCGAAGAGTTGGAGGAGGCCTTTGTTGCTGCGTGGGCCGATCCTGGGTTCCGCGCTGAACTTCAGCTACTTCTGACCGAATATGCAGGCAGGCCTTCCCCTTTGACGAGATGTCATCGGCTCAGCGACCACCTGGGGTGCCAGGTCCTCCTCAAGCGCGAGGACCTCAACCACACGGGCTCTCACAAGATCAACAACGTCTTGGGCCAGGCGCTCTTGGCGCGACGGATGGGCAAGACTCGCCTCGTGGCTGAGACTGGGGCTGGCCAACACGGTGTGGCCACTGCAACGGC
>DORQ01000263.1:3992-12535 GCA_003514205.1 Acidimicrobiaceae bacterium | reverse complement strand
TCCTCGGGGAGTCGGACGCTCAAAGACGCCGTCAACGAAGCAATGAGGGATTGGGTCGCTACTGTCGAAGGCACCCATTACTGCCTTGGTTCGGTCATGGGGCCTCACCCCTACCCGTGGATGGTTCGTGAGTTTCACCGGGTGATTGGTACTGAAGCCGCTTCCCAGTTCGCAGAACTGATTGGGGGGGTACCCGACTACGTCGTGGCCTGTGTCGGCGGCGGATCCAATGCGATCGGGCTGTTCTCCGGTTTTGCGGATGCAACCTCAACGCTGATTGGTGTTGAACCCCAAGGGGGCGCTGCAGTGGGGAGGGGCGTGCCCGGAATCGTGCACGGCATGAAGTCCTTCCTCATGCAGGATGAGTTCGGCCAAGTCGAGGAGGCCCAGTCAATCTCTGCAGGGCTCGACTATCCAGGGGTGGGGCCTGAGCATGCTCACCTGGCCGACATCGGTCGCGCCGAGTATCACCCAGTCCATGATGATGAGGTGGTGGCCGCCTTCACGCTGCTTTCCAGGATGGAAGGAATCATTCCTGCCCTGGAATCAGCGCATGCACTTGCATGGGTGGTTCGAGAACAACAACGTCTCGAAGGGGCGACGGTGTTGATCAATCTGTCGGGGCGTGGTGACAAAGATGTGGACCAGATGATGGCTGTACTGAAGGATCGCCTGTAATGGGACCGCTCGAAACAGCCCTGCGGGCACGGCGCGACGAAGGCAAGAAATCGCTGGTGGTCTATCTCACCGGTGGGTTCCCCGGCTGGACCAGGATGCTTGAGGCGGCAGCTGAGGCTGGAGCTGATGCCATTGAGGTTGGCATTCCCTTTAGTGATCCAGTGATGGATGGGCCGGTGATTCAAGAGGCAAGCGAACACGCACTTCGGTTGGGAACAACGCCAATCAACGTGCTCGAAGGAATACGACAACTCGATGTTGGCGTCCCGATCGCTGTCATGACCTATTACAACCTGGTGTATCGATTCGGCCTGGAACGCTTTGCAGCCGAGGCGAAAGCAGCTGGCGTTTGTGCTGCAATTCTTCCTGATCTGCCGTTGGAAGAGTCTGCTGAGTGGTGCAGCGCAGCGGACACCCATGGCATCGAGACGGTGATGCTCGCGGCGCCGACTGCATCGGATGAGCGATTGCATCGTGTCTGTCAGCGGGCCCGCGGCTTTGTGTATGGCGTTGGACTGCTTGGCATCACCGGCGAGCGAGCTTCATTGGCGGCAAGCGCGTTGGAGATTGCGCGCCGCCTGAAGCTGCAGACCGAAACTCCGGTTCTTGTAGGGGTTGGCATTTCGACTCCGGATCAGGCAGTACAAACCTGCGCTGTCGCCGATGGGGTGATCGTTGGTTCAGCCGTGGTCCGAGCCATGATCGAACAAGGAACACCCGAAGCTATAGGCAAGTTGGTTGCAGATTTCAGGAACGCGCTAGACGCCGCCTAGGTTGTCGCCGGTCTCGTGATCGAGTGCCCTGCAATTCAGCGGGGAATTGAACTGGAATCGCGGAGAAGACTGCAATTCGTTGGCTTGTGAGGCACGGATGTGTGACAGGAGCCGATCTTTGCGCTAAGGTTACAACGTTGTAACTTGACGCACCCGGGAGGGGCACCAACATGAACAAGACCGAATTGGTCGAGACCATTGCACGCCGAACTGACCTTTCCAAGAAAGATGTCGACGCAGTGCTCGGCGCTTTCTGGGACATTGTCGCCCAGACAGTGGCGAAGGGTAAGGACGCCGTCACGATCCCAGGCTGGATCAAGTTCGAGCAGGTCACCCGTGCCGCTCGCACCGGCCGTAACCCACAGACTGGCGAGGCCCTCAAGGTGCCGAAGTCAAAGGCTGTCAAGGTGACTGCAGGGGCGACCCTCAAAGCAATTGCCAAGGGCACCAAGCCAGCTCCTAAGTGAGTTGTTGCCTGCCACGAGCAGGCTTCAGAGTCTTGAATGACCGTCGTACCATTGGGTGCGACGGTCATTCGCATTTTGGCTAGGGTGGCCGCCATGACGAACACCTCACCTGCCGTTGGTTCACAAGCGCCAGAGATCTCGCTACTCGATCAAAAGGGTGCCCAGATTACGTTATCGAGCTTCACTGGGCGGAAGGTGCTGGTGTACTTCTACCCTCGCGCCGACACTCCCGGCTGTACCACCCAATCCTGTGGGCTTCGCGATATTGCCGACCAGATTGGCGACACAGTGATTCTCGGAATTAGCCCCGATCTGCCCGCGAAGCTGGAAAAGTTCGACACCAAGTACTCCCTCGGATTCACACTCCTCTCGGACCCAGACCACGATGCATCAATCGCCTACGGCGTATGGGGCGAGAAGAAGAACTACGGAAAGGTCTATATGGGGATCATACGGTCGGCCTTTTTGATCGATGAGGCCGGCAGGATCGAGGCCAATTGGTACAAAGTCTCGCCGAAGGACACCCCGACCAAGCTCCTTGCCGCATTGTCAGCGTGATCATGGCAAGTTTCATGACAACTGAGGGGTTTCTCTGGTAAACCTTGGAGAGCTACTTCGTCCTCTCAGAGGGCGGGCATGGGGAGGTTTGCGATGAAACAGAGGTCTGCTTCGGCGTACCAGAACGTGGTTATCAGCCTCGTGATGCTCATGAGCGCAACAGCCTGCATCGCGGTTCCAGGGTCTGAATCGCCTCCCTCGACCATCGTTGCACACGTGACAGTTCGATACTTCGGAGATGCTGCCCCATGGAACATCCCGGCAGCGAACCTTGGCCGATCCTCGCGGTATCAAACCTATGCTCAGCGGTTCTGGAACTACTCAAATGCCGGTGCAGTCGCCGACCCCACGCTGAGGGGACAGGTGAGCACCTATTTCCGCGACTATTCAGTGCCGATCTATGAAGCCACTGCCTCCACTGGCACAATCCGAGTGTTTCGAGCCGGCTACGGCTATGACGGGAGCATCGAACCAGGTGAGGTGATTCCATGGGACTCGAGTTGGGAGCCCGCGACGGGAAACGACCACAACATGGTGATTCTGGAGCCAGCCACGGGGCGCGAGATCGACTTGTGGTTGGTGCAAAAGGAGAACCATTCGGGTTGTATCACCATTGAGAACATCCTCCGCGGGTACACGCCGGGTATCGACCTCTGCGTTGGGCTCGCCAATCAGGTGAAGACAGCTACGGGCGAGATTGCTGACTATCGAACCGGGACGGGGGGCTACTTCTCCCGAGGTGTCGGGTTGCCCAAGCTGGCGATGGTCGCCCGCGCCGACGAGGTCGCTTCTGGCTTCATCGACCATGCGTTAGCCGTCAACGTGTACAACGCCATGTTTGGTCCGGCCTGCACACCTGCTCAACGGACAACGGTGGCCGAAGGTGTGGATTGTGGCTTCTTCATGAGTCCCGGCACACGGCTTGAGCTTGCCGATGGCCCCCAGGACTTCTGCGGCGCAACCAACCCTCCGAACACATCCGCCGCACGGGCGCAGACCGTTCCTGAAGGCATGCGGTTCGCTGTCGACCTGACCGATGCTGAGATCGATCAGTGGTTGCAGGGTCGCGGATTCACCGGTCAGCTTCGCAACACGGCGCGGATCTTCGCCGAGGCGCTCAGAAACTACGGGTTCATCGTTGCGGAGAGTTCGTGTTATGACGTCGGAATTGAGACCGATGGCATGCTCAATCCTGTAACGAAGGCGAAATGGGAGCAGCTCGGAGTCGAGGACGGGCCGGACGCCGCCAGCCTGCTACACGGGTTATTCGAGCTTGAGGATCTCTATGTCCTCAATCCGCCAGCGGCAGTACTTCTCGGTGTACGGTAGGTCTGGCCTTTGAGCGGAACAGCGTTCCATCGAGGTGTAGCGGGGTAGTAGGTGGGGTTGAGATTGACTCAAGTGCATTGGGAATAGGTCTAGTGCAGAAGCTAGACATTGCGGAGCAACAACGGGACCACGGGGGCCGAGTGAGAAGAAGAATCCTGCTGGCGTGGTGCGCCGTGCTGAGCTTGGGGGTCGCATGCGCGGTACCTTCCAGCCCAGACGGTGGAACTGCCACGAGCACGTCGACCACAGTCCCACCCCACCCCAGCACCCGATACTTCGGCGATGCAGCACCCTGGAACAAATTCGCGGAGCCCTACGGTCGGCTCCCTCAGTACCAGTCATATGTTGATCGGCTGTGGGAATATTCGAACTTCGGATCCACCGCGAATCCATCGCTGAAGGGCCAGTTCAGCTCGTACTTCCAGGACTACTCCGTGCCGATCTACGACGCTCGGGAGGCAACTACCACTATTCGCGTCTTTAAGGCCACCTATGGCTACGACAGCAACTTGGGGAATGGGGCGTCGATCCCCTGGAATCCGGCCTGGGTTCCAGCGCCGGGCAACGATCACAATATGGTGATCGTCGATCCGCCTACTGGTCGTGAGTGGGACCTCTGGCTGGTACAACTCAACAACTACGGCGGTTGCGTGGAACCAGTGAATATTCTGCTCGGCTATGCCGCCGGAGTGGACCTGTGTGTGGGCACGATGAACCTTGTCATGGATCCAAATCACGCTCCCGCCAATATCTGGACCTCGATCGCGGGGTTCCCCTCCCGGGGAATGGGGCTTCCGAAGCTGGCGCTGACTGTTCGCCCTGAGGAGGTTGCCTCGGGCTATGTCGACCATGCGCTGGCGCTGGTGATGTACAACGCCATGTTCGGCCCGCAGTGCACCAACCAACAAATGGGGACGGCTGCGGCTGGCGTCGATTGTGGCTTCTACCTGAATCCAGCCACCAGGTTCGAGCTTTCTGCAGGTCCACAGAACTTCTGTGGCGCAAACAATCCGCCCAACACGTCCTTCGCACGCTCCAAAACAATTCCAAAAGGAATGCGCTTCGGCCTCGACATTACCGACGCCGAGATCACGAGTTGGTTGGATTCGCGCGGCTACACCGGAGCTCGCAGAACGACAGCCAAAGTTCTTGCGGAATCGATACGGCGCTATGGCTTCATCGCGGCGGAGAGTTCCTGCTACGACGCAGGCTTCGAGTTTGAAGGGATGGCGAACCCCCAGGCAAAGGCACGTTGGGCTGCGCTCGGGGTTACCGATGATTCGACTGCAATCACGCTGCTCCATGGACTGTTCAAGAAGGACTCGCTGTACGTGGTGAACCCGAGCGAGCCCATCCCGGTTGGCCGCTAGCTGGGGATCCGATGCTTGGCGATCTGGGTGCGGCGGAAGGTCGCAATGCCCCCCACAATTGCCACCGCAATGAGGGTGCGAAGAGATTGTTTGCGGAAATTCGAGCGAATACGATTCTGAGCCATCGTTGAACAGGCTACGCTGTTCAACTTGCCCGGGTGGCGGAATGGCAGACGCGGTGGACTCAAAATCCACTGTCCGAGAGGGCGTGTGGGTTCGAATCCCACCCCGGGCACCAATATGTCATTCCTGATTGAGCGGCGGCTTCGCCGCATGTCTACTCAACTCCAACAAGCACGCAGCGAACTCGCCGCAGCAGAGGAGCAGCTCCTCCAGGTGCGAGAAGAGTCCGAGGATGCTCACCTTCGCGGGCTTGTCTCCGATCAGATTGAGGACTCTGTGGCAGCCCGTGATTCGAGTCGGTACCTCCTCGCCATGCAGCGAGGGCGAGATGATTCTGTTGCGAGGGTGCTTCGCCTTGAGGCCGAAACTGACCGTCTTCTTGAACGCCTGAACGCTTCGAGGAAGTGATGAGTGCGCCAGAGGAGCCAGGCTCGGAACCGATTCGCATTGTGATTGCCGAAGACGAGGCGATCATTCGTCTCGACCTTCGAGAGATCCTTGAAGAGGAGGGGTATCTCGTCGTCGGGGAGTGTGGCCGGGGCGATGAGGCAGTAGAACTCGTGAGCACCCTTCGACCTGATGTGGCGATTCTCGATGTGAAGATGCCCGGAATGGATGGCATTTCAGCGGCCCAGATTCTCAGTGAACGGCGACTCTGCGCTGTGGTGTTGTTGACGGCGTTCAGCCAGCGAGACCTCATCCAATCGGCGAGCAACGCTGGGGTGCTCGCCTATTTGGTCAAGCCGTTCCAAGCAGAGGATCTCGTACCGGCGATCGAGGTAGCGAAGCGGAGCTTTGAGAAGCTGAACTCGCTGGTGGATGGATCAGAGGCGCTGAAGCAACAACTTGAGGATCGCAAACGAATTGATCGAGCCAAGGCAGTGCTGATGAATGAGTTCGAGTTCAACGAGGCAGGGGCATTTCGCTACTTGCAACGCCAAGCGATGGATCATCGAGTCTCAAGCCGCGAAATCGCCGAGCGAATCCTTGACGGTTCGCTGACTCCAACCCTGGGTCAGCAGTAATCACTCCAGTCATCCAGCCACGTCAACTCGAATAGTGTGAAGCCCAATGACCACACTGATGTTGATTGACGGCCACTCACTGACATACCGGGCGTTTTTCGCACTCCCGACCGATATGGCTACCTCCTCGGGTCAAGTGACCAATGCGACCTTCGGCTTCACCTCGATGCTGACGAATCTGGTCCGTGATCACCAGCCTGACTTGATTGCGGTGGCATTTGACCGGCCGGAGCCGACATTTCGCCATGAGCAGCTTGACTCGTACAAGGCGAATCGAGAGGCAGCCCCCGATATCCTGCGCCAACAGATTGGCCTGGTGCGTCAAGTCGTTGAGGCGCTCAATCTCGCAATTGTTGATGTCGCAGGCTTCGAGGCAGACGACGTGATCGCCACGCTTGCCACTCGTGCCGCGGCGGATGGAATCTCGAGCATCATCGTGACCGGGGACCGTGATGCGTATCAACTCGTTGAAGATCCGTTCATCCGAGTTCTGTACAACCGAAAAGGGGTCAGTGACTACGTCCTCTACGACGAGGCAGGGATCGTGTCACGCACTGGGGTGCACCCCACCCAGTATGTGAACTACGCGGCACTACGCGGAGATCCAAGCGACAACCTCCCCGGGGTGACAGGAGTCGGCGAGAAGACGGCTGCAAAGCTCATCAACTCATATGGCTCGGTGGCAGGCATCTACGAGCACCTCGATGAGCAGACGCCCAAACTGCGTCAGAACCTCGTTGAGGGCGAGTCAAACGCTCGGCGCAACGTCTCCATGATGAAACTCGTTCGAGACGTCGCGGTACCCAAGGATCTCAGCGAGCTGACTCCTGGCCGCTTCGATGTTGAACAAGTCACCGAGCTCTTCAAGTTCCTCGAGTTTGGGTCCCTCCTCGGTCGTGTTGCCGAGGCATTTGGAACTTCCTTGGACGCAGCTGCGCTGCCGAAACTCGAAGTAATCACTGCAGAGCCACGAGAAATGACGACCGCTGAAGCAGCCGAGTTTTTCTCCACAGCCACAGAACCAATTCTGGTTGCGGGCGCCTGGGAGGGTCGTGCCGGTAGGTCCCCCGTAGTGGGCCTCGCCGTGGTCACCGATGCCGAGACTTCCGAAGTGGGTTGGTGTGGCGCACCTGTGCTCGCAGCACTGGTGTCCAACGACCCCGAGTGCTTCAGCGGATCACAGCCGTGGGTAGGTCACGACCTCAAGCCTCTCCTCAGATCGTTACTGGATCTCGGAGCGAAGGCCCCGGCGGTGTCCCTGGATACCAAGATCGCCGCGTACCTGCTCGATCCCGCCGACCCACGCTATGCGCTCGGAGATCTGCTCGCTCACTATGCAGAGGCCGAACTGGGAGTGAGCGATGGGGGAGTGTCAGGACAACTCGATTTTGGGGAGTCCACCACAACGGACATGGAACGAACAGCGACTGAGGCAATGGGGGTACATCGCCTGATGTCCCCGCTCTCTGACGCGTTGGTGTCGCAAAACCTGGCCGACCTCAATCACTCGGTTGAAGTACCACTCATCGGCGCACTCGCTCGGATGGAGCACGTTGGGGTCGGTGTTGACGTTGCTGCGTTGAAGGCGCTTGGCGATGATCTGACAGCGGAGTGTGAACGATTGCGAAGCGCCATTATCGATGAGGCGGGAGAGCCGTTCAATGTGAACTCCACCCAGCAACTGCGCACCATTTTGTTTGACAAGCTTGGTCTCACACCCCAGAAGAAAACCAAAACGGGCGCGTCAACCGATGCAGCGTCACTGGAGAAGCTCAGCGGACAGCATCCAATCATCGAGCATCTTCTGGCCTACCGTGAGGTTGAAAAGCTTCGAGGAACCTACGCCGAGGGTCTCCTTGCCGAGGTCGCTCCGGACAATCGGATCCATGCGACCTTTCATCAGACGGTGGCGCGAACGGGACGGTTGAGTTCTGAACATCCCAACCTTCACAACATCCCTGTCCGAACTGACGGTGGTCGGAAGTTTCGAGAAGTTTTCGTTCCCTGCGACGGAAGCGTGTTTCTTGTAGCGGACTACAACCAGATTGAGCTCCGTTGCATTGCTCACCTCGCCGGTGATCCTGGTCTGATCGAAGCGTTCGTCGCTGGAACCGATATTCACAATGAAACCGCCGCGAGGGTTTTCGGTGTGTCACGCGACAGCGTCAATGCGGGGCAACGATCGAAGGCGAAGATGGTTTCCTATGGCTTGGCATATGG
>DORQ01000263.1:2470-3807 GCA_003514205.1 Acidimicrobiaceae bacterium | reverse complement strand
CAAGGCATCCTCGATGCGTACTTCGTCGCGTTTCCCGCGGTGAAGGAATACATGGATCGCACGGTCGCCGAGGCCCGCGAGCGTGGGTACACCGAAACCCTCTTCGGTCGACGTCGCCGAATTCCTGAGCTGTCCTCGGGAGTTCGGAGCATCAAGATGGCCGGAGAACGTCAAGCCATGAATGCTGGCATCCAGGGGCTGGCTGCCGACATCTTCAAGGTCGCACTCGTTCGGATTGATGAGGCGTTCGCGGCCGGCACCCACGGAGCCAAGCTCGTTCTTCAGGTCCACGACGAAGTCATTTGTGAAGTGCCGCATGCGGCCTTGGAGGAAGTCAAGGTCGAAGTGGTCGACATCATGAACTCAGCGTTCGAGATGAGAGTGCCGCTGGCGGTAAATGTGGCAACAGGGTCAACCTGGGCTGCTGCGAAGGGCTAGGGGCTCGCCCAGCCCCGCCATGTTGCTGGTTGGCTGTCCCAGCCCCTAACGTGGCGCCCGAGTATGTCAGCGAACGACGCTGCCATTCTGTCCTTATCCCCTACTTCCTATAGGCAACCACGTGACCGACCTTTCCACCGATTCAACTTCGAGCCCAGCAGGCGACGAGTACGTACCTCGCCAAATCACTGACAACAATGTCTCCGACGCAGATCTGGAGGCACTGTATTCGGCCTCGATGGTTGGCGTGGAGGATGGGCAACTCGTCACTGGGACAGTGGTGAAGGTTGACCACGACGAGGTACTTCTCGATATCGGCTACAAGTCTGAAGGCGCGATTCCCTCCAACGAATTTGAAGACGAAGACATCCAGGTGGGTGACGAAGTCGAAGTTCTCCTCGAACGCCTCGAAAACGACGAGGGCATGGTCGTCCTCTCGAAGGAAAAGGCCGCGCACCGCCAGAACTGGGACAAGATTTACAAGGTCTATCAGGACGGTGGACTCGTGAAGGGCAAGGTGAAGTCCGTCGTGAAGGGCGGTCTCATGGTCAACGTCGGCGTCGANNATCCGTAACGACATCGACCCCTCCGAGATCGTTTCGATGGGTGAGTCGATTGAAGCGTTGGTGCTCACTAAAGAAGACAAAGAGGGTCGGCTCGTCCTCTCCAAGAAGCGTGCGCAATACGAACGTGCATGGGGCCAAATCGAGCAGGTCAAAGAGGCAGACGGTGTGGTCACTGGCCCAGTGATTGAAGTCGTGAAGGGTGGCCTCATCATTGACATCGGCCTCCGCGGATTCCTTCCAGCCTCCCTTGTGGAACTGCGACGGGTTCGAGATCTTCAGCCCTACGTTGGCAAGACGCTCGAAGCGAAAATCATCGAGCTCGACAAGAACCGC
>DORQ01000263.1:0-2347 GCA_003514205.1 Acidimicrobiaceae bacterium | reverse complement strand
GCTCGACAAGAACCGCAACAACGTGGTGCTCAGCCGGCGAGCATGGCTTGAAGAGACTCAGCGTGAACAGCGCGACGAGTTCCTGACCAACCTGAAGCCAGGCGAACGTCGACGCGGCGTGGTCTCCTCCGTCGTCAACTTCGGGGCGTTCGTTGACCTCGGCGGCATGGATGGCCTTGTCCACGTGTCAGAGCTCTCTTGGAAGCACGTGGATCACCCAGGCACGGTCGTCGCCGTTGGCGATGAGATCGAGGTTGAGGTGCTTGAGGTCGACATGGACCGAGAGCGAATCAGCCTGTCGCTGAAGGCGACTCAGCAGGATCCGTGGCAGGAATTTGCCACGAATCACCAAGTTGGCGAGCTTGTCTACGGTCGAGTCACCAAGCTGGTGCCATTCGGTTCCTTCATTCAGGTGGGCGACGGCATCGAAGGGCTCGTGCATATCTCTGAGATGTCGGCTCATCATATTGATCTGCCCGAGCAGGTCGTCACCCCAGGTGAGGAATTGTGGGTCAAGATCATCGATCTCGATCTTCAACGTCGCCGAATCAGCCTCTCGATCAAGCAAGCAGCGGAGGGTGGAATCGTTGCCGCTGAGTATCAGGAGCACTTCGGTGAGCACGCCTATGACGATGAAGGCAACTACGTCGGAACCTCCTTCGATCCCGATGCTCCATCTGAGGGACAAGAGGCTTGGGAGCAGTACTACGCGGAACAGGGCCTTGATTCCAACGGCGCAGCGTTGGTGCCAGCCACGCCATCGGCCAGCGAGGCAGATACAGACTCTGAGGGAATCGAGATTCCCGAAGAAGACGCTGCTCCTGAAGCCGTTGAGGAAACTGAGGCCTAACTCGATGGGCTGCGCTGCGGCCCGTTGAAAACTCTCCACAACGAGAACGAAAACTGCAGAAGAGTCGCCGAATCTCCGGCGGCTCTTCTGCCGTTTTCAACCGGTATCGAGATTGTTCGTCTATTTCCTAAGCACGGGACCTGTACGTGCCGATTAGCACATCACAAGGCATTCCGGATGTAAGGGATAGAGGTACGTTGTGAGTTCTCGGAGAACGCTCATTTTAGTTGGCTCGCTGCTGATCGCAGTATTGGCAGGGTTCCTTGCCATGCAATACGTCGGCGGAATCGAAGAGAAGGCGATCGGTGAGGCTCAAACTGTTGAGGTCGTAGTCGTAAAGACCTCAGTCAAGAAGGGCAATGAAGCCTCACCGCTAGTGACTGCTGGTGCGATTGGGCTCGCAAGTCGTCGCCAAGCTGATCTGCCAGCCAACACCATCAAGCGTGTCGAGGACCTCAGCGGCCTCGTGGCAGCGATCGACATCGAGCCCGGCACCATCGTGACCAGCTCGATGTTCGCGTCGCCAAAGTCGCTTGGCGATGGTGTGTCCAACGTTCTGGCTGAGGGTCGAGTTGCCGTGTCATTTCAACTTGATCAGATCCGTGCAGTAGCGGGCCTTGTGAAACAGGGCGACTACGTGAATGTTGAAGTGAAAAGCCAGTGTGTTCTGACCGAGGGCGGCAAGGTGTCAAGCGGTACCCAGACACCAGATGCCCCCGAGGATCCAAATGTTGCAGCTCAGGTTCCGAGCGACTCAACACCATGCGTGGGGTTGCTCTACCAGAAGGTCAAGATCCTTGCGCTCGGCCAATCGTTGGGTACTCCAGTCGCTGCCACCACTGCCGACGGTTCAACACCTGCGCCAGCCCCTGTACCCTCCTCCGACCTCATTACCTTCGAGGTTCCCCAAGACGCCGCTCAGCTGATGATCGCAGCCGGGGCGCAGAACATGTACCTGACACTCGTTCGCCCCGACTATGTTCCGACGCCGTTGCCGGTGACCTTGGAACCGCTCCCATTCCCTGGAGCAGACGGAACGACACCCTATGACGCTCAGGAATCTGCTCAGGGTGTTTCCACGGCCGGGAAGGAAGACAGCTGATGGAGCAGTTCGACCCCAATGACGGGAACGCCGATTTTCGGAACTCCCCAACTCTTGAGCCATACAATCTCGACCTTCCTGAGGTAGACACTTCGGCTTCATACGGTCTTGAGCGAATGGGCAGCGTCCCAGTCGTGGCAGAAGGTGCATCTACGGCACAGGGTGGATTCAACGTGGCACGGCCGTATCGGCCGAGACGCCGCCCTGCTGAGCCAATGACGGGTGCCCCCAATTTCGAATCGCAGATGGGCGATATCGACCCAAGTGACCTTCCGCGACGCGGGAGCAGATTCCGAGACGAGCCTGCGCCGAATGTGGCCACTCGAATGCCTGCGATGGAGGGCGCGCCAGAGCTCAACACGTATGGAAGTGTTCAGGCTGATCCGTATGCTCAG
>DORQ01000175.1:15724-18502 GCA_003514205.1 Acidimicrobiaceae bacterium | reverse complement strand
AAACACATCAGGCTTGGCAGGCGTGGATGCGCTCGCAGAACGCAGGCGGTGGGGCGCATGCCCACTCTGGGTCCGCTGCGCCAGATGACAATGCCGGCCACGGTGGCCATGTTGGCGCAAACGCCTGGACTGCCATGACGGACCCGAAGCAGTGCGCAGAACTCAAGGCTGAACTGAAACTCGCGAAGGACACGGCTGCGAAATACCCCACCGTGGCTGACGCCGAGGCAGCCGGGTGGGAAATGGTGACTCCCTACGTAGATGGCATTGCAGCGCACTACATGAAGTTCTCAATCGTGGACTCAACGTTCCAGATCGATGAGCCCGAAATGTTGCTCTACGACGGAACCCGTCAGGAGTCTCGGATCGTTGGGTTGAGCTACTACCTCTTGCACGAGGGCGACGCTGAGCCCTCGCAGGGCTTCACAGGACCCAACGATCACTTCCATCGACACGTCGGCCTGTGCACCAAAGATGGCGTGGTCGTGGGCGACTCCACCACCACCGAAGAAGACTGCACTGCTCGCGGCGGCAAAAAGGCAAAAGGCGACAAGGGGTGGATGGCACACGCGTGGGTAGTGCCCGGATGCGAGAGCCCGTGGGGTGTCTTCAGCGGAGCGAGCCCTGTGTTGGAACGAAGCCTGGCCGCTGCGTCGGGAACCAACGAAGGTGGATGCTCGGCGAGTTCGGTGCGCGACCGCTACCAGCTTGATAGCCCCGCCTGACAGATGATTGACGGTGAGTCCGCTCCTGAAGGGTGAATCACACTCAGGCGGTAGCCCTGGGGCTTACTCCCTGCTGGCGTGAGCGAGAATCGCCGCGACCGCTTCTTCTGCAGTGCTCGCAAAGGTGACCTGTCGTTCCTGATCGTCTGAGAACAATCGTTCCAAGCACATCCGTATTGGATAGGTCACTGACCAGCACTCGTCGATATCGAGCAGCACCATTGGGTAGAACTCAGCCATCGATGGGGCGTAGTAATTCTGCGCGGCGTCCTGGAAGATCTCCTGCAGCGTGCCTGCGCTCCCCTGAGCAAAGATCACCCCGCCCGTTGCAACCGTCAGCAGCCCATCCTCACGAACTGAGTTCTGGAAATACTTGGCGTGGTGTGTCGCCAACGGCGTTGGCGGTTCATGACCGTAATGCCAGGTCGGTATCCCGATGGTGGTGGTCGGATTCGGCACGAGTTCAGCAGCAGCGAAGGCAGGCGCCTGCCAGGCATGCAGGGCTCGAACAGCGTCGGTGGCAAGGTTCCCATTGCTGTCGAGCAACTCCCGAGCATTTCGAAAAGGGAACTTGGCCCGAGCGTGATCGGCCCGAACGCAATCCAGGGAGGCACCAAGAGCAGCACTACCTGCCTCTGCGCAGCGAGCGCCAAGATGCGCTGCCTCCATCGCTCCTGGACCGCCACCGGTGAATACGGTGATCCCTTCCGACGCCAGATCAAACGCGATTCTCGCAACCGTCTGATACAGCTCATCGGTCCTGCTGATCGAATGGCCCCCCATGATCGCGACACAACGGTGCGCCTCAATGTGCTCCTCCAAGAGCCAGGAAATCGAGGCGTCGTGAACCGCACGAGCAGTGATCTCAATAAGACTCTCTGGGCCTTTGGCCAAGCCTGCCTGCGCTGTCAACCAGGTCTGCATATCGAGAGTTCGACCTGCAGAAAGTGGATCCGCTGCTGTCCAGCCACTGAAGAGCTCAGCGGGTAGGTAGAGCGAGCTTCGGGGCGCTGGAAGGTCGACGGAGGAATCCATTGGGCGAGATTAGACCCCGAGTCCTCCCTGATGACTCAGCCAATCTCGCCTGTCCCATGTGCCACTCGAAGCGAATCGGCGATGACCTCGGGCGTCGAGGGTCTGCCGAAGTAATAGCCCTGCAGCATTCCAGCACCCATTTCTGCCAGCAAGGCGGCCTGAGGTCCTTCCGCAACCCCTTCGGCAACGGTCCCCAGACCTAAATCCTTTGCCATAGAGAGCGTGGCCTGGACAATCGCACGATCACTGGAGTTGTGCAGAATCTCATTGATGAACGAGCGGTCGATTTTCAGAAAGTCGTACGGCAGATCGCGAAGATGACACAGCGACGAGAATCCCGTTCCGAAGTCATCAAGGCCCACGTGTATTCCCATCGACCGCAACCGGAGAAGATCCCGGCGAGCGGACTCGGTCAGTCGCATCGCCGAGGTTTCGGTCAGTTCCAACGCCACCATTTCACACGGCACCTCGTGTTCTTGGAGTGCGCCCATCACAGCCCCATACCAATCGGAGGAAACCAACGAGCGCGAAGACACGTTGCACGCCACATGAAATGGGAATCCAGTCTCCCCGAGCCCCTCGAACTCACTCCGCCAAGAACTGGCCTGCCTCAGTGCCTCACGAAAGACGAATCCATCGATGGCGGGGCACAATCCAGCCTCCTCTGCGATTGGGATGAACTCGTCCGGACCTATCAGCTGGCCTTCTCGGGAACGAAGGCGAACCAGCGCCTCCACACCAACAATTCGCTCCGAGACAGGATCAACCAGCGGCTGGTAGGTCACGAACAAGCCATCATGGGAGAGACCTTGTTCGATCTCGCAACGCACCTCAGTTCGGCGAGTCACCCGTTGCTGCATTGGCGTGTTGAAGACGGCTACGTCGCTGGAATGAGATTCCCGGCCATGACGAAGGGCATCCTCGGCGTTTCGCAACGCGACCTCCGCTGTGGAGTTGCCTGGTTCTATCAACGCCAAACCAACGCTGAGACGGAGCCGCAGCGAAATGTCATCGATAC
>DORQ01000175.1:8150-15394 GCA_003514205.1 Acidimicrobiaceae bacterium | reverse complement strand
GCCAGGAGAATCCCAACCGCGGTGCCATTTCGATCACCACGCGACAATGCTGAGCGAACGCGATCGTTAAAGAGCGAGCGGTTTGCACATCCTGTGAGCGCGTCATTCAGGCTTTGGAACGAGAGCTCTTGCTGGAGCCTTCGCTCATCGGTGATGTCGTGTAACTCGACGGCGGCGGCGAAGGGATGGCCCTGCGAATCGAGAATCTGCTGCCCGTTCGCGCGTCGGAAGCGAAGATCGCCGTGCTGATCACGAACCGCGTACTCATACTCGTGCACCGTCTCACCGCGGAGCACGCGGGCGAGCGGAGCCTGGTCGTGCGGGATCGGGTTCACACCATCGGCATCAAAGAAGCGAAACTGACACAGCCAGTCCTCGAGAACCACGCCCGGTGGAGGGACTGGGTGAAACCGTTCCCAGGCCCTGTTCGAGAAGAGCGAACACCCCTGCAAATCGGTGACCAGAATCGGAACTTGGACCTGGTGCAGGATTTCCTCAAGCACTGACATCGACAGCCCGAGACGAGCAGCGTCGCCAATCGCGAATTCGCTGCTTCGCTGATGTTCAGAGACTAACGACATGTGTCTATTTCGACAGGTTGACACTCCGACCTGAGCCATTTGTGGACAGCGGGCCCCAACCTGAGAGAATCACTACATGACCGATACACCGTGGCAGGGCGACGCGACATCGTTGGTAGAAGCATTTCGTTCAGGAGAGCGTTCTCCGGTCGAGGAGATGCAGGCAACCCTGACGGCAATTGAAGCATCTGATCTCAATTGCTTCTCATTCGTAGATCAGGAACGAGCACTGCAGGCGGCCAAGGATGCCGACGTCTCGCTTCCGTTCGGCGGTATCCCGATGGGGATCAAGGAACTCGACAGCGTCCAAGGTTGGCCCGACACCAAGGCCTCCCTCGTATTCAAGGACCGGATCGCGACCAAGTCCTCCACCACAGTTGATCGAATCCAGACACGAGGCGGCGCGGCACTAGTGGGCCTCACTAATGCCAGCGAGTTCGGCGGTCTGAATGTCGGTATCACCAAGCTCAATGGCGTCACCCACAATCCCTGGATGCACGGCAAAACTGTCGGCGGCTCCTCTGGGGGAAGCGGGGCAGCCGTGGCCGGAGGCTTAGTCACTCTTGCGAGCGCTGCCGACGGCGGAGGATCTATCCGGATCCCCGCTGGATACAACGGACTCGTTGGGTTCAAGGGAACCTACGGTCGAATTCCTCGAGGACCCGAGGCTCACTCTCGGCCTTCCACCGAGGTACCGGGATGCCTGTCCCGGTCAGTTCGAGACATCGCCCGCTACTTCGACGTGTGCGCAGGGGTTGACCTTCGCGACCCGTGGTCGCTGCCCAGCGAGGGGACTTGGGAGTCATTGCTCGGTTCCACGAAGCTCAAAGGCCTGAAGGTTGGGGTGATTGCCTCGCTTGGCGGCGTCACCTTGGACCATGGCGTGGAGGAGTTGATCCTGCAACGATCCAAGGAGCTGATCGAGGCACTCGGATGGGAGCAAGTCGAGATCAACCTTCCCCTACCCAACATGACCGCCGAGTGGATGATGGGAAATGTGTCAACTCTGCTCGCAGAACTCGGAGATCTCTGGCCTGGCTGCGCTGGGGACCTCACGCCCGCCATCGAGGACGGACTTCGCCTCGGGCAGAGCTTCTACAACCTCCGCACCGCAGCAATCGCAGAGGCCAAGCGACTGGAGCTCAACGCCGCCTTCGCCTCCGCGTTTGAGAAGGTTGATCTCATCCTCACCGCAACGAACCCAGGGCCAGCATTTGCCGCCGATTCCCAAATGAGTGGATCGCCGGCTCCAATCATCGACAAAGTCCTGAGCCATCCTGTGGGGCGGGCAGCGACACGAGCAGCCTTAGCGGTGATGCGGACCGCAGGAGGCGTCGTGCCGAATACACCGTCTGCAGTCCTCGGACTGGCCTCGACGCGAATTCCAGAGATCCTCGAAATGGGTGGGCTGACCATTCCGGCAAACATTTATGGAAATCCTGCCGTCTCGTTACCAGCTGGATTACTTGGTGGGCTCCCGGTTGGCCTCCAGGTGATGGCGGCCAACCATCAAGACGCACTGCTCCTCGATGTTGCCTTGGCGGCGGAGCGGACATTCGAATGGCCCCTCGTCGCCCCGAAACGCTGAAATATCAGGGGCTACGAACCGTCGCCTTCGAGCGTAAACGGCTCGACTGCTGCCGCTGGCTCAAAGTCCAACGACGCTGAGTTGATGCAATACCGAAGACCGCCTTGATCGCGGGGGCCATCGGGAAACACATGACCGAGATGAGCGTCACACTTCTTGCAGCGGACCTCGGTACGAACCATCCCATAGGCGCGATCGCGGAGCTCCTGGATCATGTCAGCGTCGACAGGGGCTGTGAACGAGGGCCAGCCGGTGCCCGAATCGAACTTTGTCGTCGAGTCAAACAATGGCTCCTCACACACTACGCAGCGGTACATCCCATCATCGTGGTTGTCCCAGTAGGCGCCCGAAAACGCAGGCTCCGTCCCACACTGTTGAGTGACATGAAATTGCTCGGGAGTGAGCTTCTCACGCAAGGCTTCGGGGGAGGCTCCAGTGGTATCCATCCTCCAAACCTAGTTCGGAGAGTCATTTGATTGGTCGCGGCCAATGTCGCCGACCGTAAGAGCAAAGGCTTCCCGATCTGTCTCGCAGTCCTGTTGGGCGGCGCATCCACGGAGATGATCATTCACCACGCCCAACGATTGCATCGCGGCATACGCAGTGGTCGGGCCGATGAAGCGAAACCCGAGCCGCTTGAGTTCCTTCGCAAGTGCTTTGGATTCCGGGGTTTCGCCCGGAACATCTTGCAGGAGTTGCGGTGTGGACCTCGTTGACCGATCCGGCTCAAACGACCAGATCACTGAAGCGAGGGAACCGTATTTGTCGATGGTGGTCAGGGTTGCCTGCGCGTTGTTGATCGCCGCCTCAATCTTGCCGCGGTGTCTCACGATGCCCGCATCACCGAGTAACCGTTCGACATCAGATTCCCCGAACCGCGCCACGAGGCCAGGATCGAAGCCAGAAAATGCAGCGCGGAAATTCTCACGCTTCCGGAGAATGGTCAGCCAGGACAAGCCGGATTGAAAGCCCTCAAGGCAGATCTTCTCGTAGAGCCGGACATCGTTGCCGACTGGCCGCCCCCACTCGGTGTCGTGGTACCGCTGATACTCCTCATCAGCGCCACACCACCCGCACCGTGGCAGGCCGTCAGCGCCAACTTCAACTCCGATCAATGCCCAATCTGCCATGTGGCATTGTTGCGCGAAATTGAACAGCAAGCACACTGCCAGTCACCCCACCATCGGTGCGGCCCCCAGCCACTCCAACCCGGCCCAGAGGATCCGGTGACGAACCCGGTCCTGGCCAGTACCCTCAGAACACAACCAAGGGGAGAACTCAGCATGAGGACACAGGTGGTCGGCGTACCCGCCGAAGTGAAGAACAACGAGTACCGGGTCGCGATCACTCCCGACGGAGTGATCGAGCTTGGTCACCGCGGCGTTCGAGTGGTGATCGAAATGGGCGCAGGAGTCGGGGCCGGAATCCACGACGAGGAATTTCTCGCAGCCGGGGCGGAGCTGTGCGAAACAGCGCAGGAGGTGTGGGATCAAGCCGACATCGTGTGCAAGGTGAAAGAACCTCAGCCTTCCGAATACCAGTTCTTCCGCGAGAACCTCACGCTGTTCACCTACCTTCATTTGGCTGCGTACCCCGAGGTCTCCGTCGCCTTGTGTGAGGCAGGGGTTACCGGGATCGCCTATGAGACTGTCCAGGTCGCAGACGGATCATTGCCACTACTTGCACCGATGAGCGAGGTGGCTGGGCGAATGGCCACCCAAATTGGAGCGCACTTTCTCCAACGCGAAAACGGCGGTCGAGGGGTGCTCTTGGGCGGTGCGCCTGGTGTCCGCCCCGGTCGCGTCGTGGTGCTTGGCGCCGGCAATGTTGGTTGGAACTCAGCATGGATTGCGGCCGGCATGGAGGCTGAGGTGCTGTTGTTCGACAAGAACCTTGATCGGCTCCGTTGGGTGGACCAAATTCACCAGGGACGGATCATGACCCTGGCTTCCAACCGCGGCGCCATCGCCCGCGCTGTTGCCGAAGCAGACCTCGTGATTGGTGGCGTGCTGGTGGCTGGAGGTCGAGCACCCATTGTGGTGACCGAGGAGATGGTGAAATCCATGAAGCCACGATCGGTCATCGTTGATGTCGCAATCGACCAAGGCGGGTGTGTCGAGACGATTCACGAAACCACACATGCCGATCCGACCTATGAGCTTCATGGCGTGCTTCACTACGCAGTGGGCAACATCCCCGGCGCGGTCCCCCACACCTCAACCTTCGCGTTGACCAACGCGACGCTGCCGTATCTGGTGACACTCGCTACTGCGGAGTCGCTGGATCAGGCCTGCACAAACGAGGCGCTTGCGCTTGGAGTAAACACCCGTGGCGGCACGGTTGTTCACCCAGTAGTTGCAGCCGCAATCGCAGAAGCCTCATCGCCGCACTGACGGCGCAAGCAACGCCAGCCGAACTAGACCGCCGGCATCGCGTCCGCCATCACCCGAAGTTCGTTTTTCGCGACCTTGTCGAGCAACGCCGTCGGGAATTCATCGACGAAGTAGACCGCCCGCGGAACCTTGAAGTCAGCAAGGTTCGCCTTGCACGTGTCGATGATCTGGCTGGCCTGTGCTTCACGTTCGGATTCGGGCAACCCAGAGATGACAAAGGCAACGGCAACCATGTCCAACATCTCGTGGGATTTTGCGACAACCGCGACATCGGCAACCCCGGGGACAGTTCGCACTGTGTCTTCCACCTCACGGGCAGACACGTTTTCTCCACCGACCTTGAGGGCATCCTTGTCGCGGTCGCAGTAGACGATGTTGCCGTCTTCGAGAAGTCGTACGACATCACCAGTTCGCACCCAGCCATCTTCGGTGAACGCCTTTGCATTGGCCTCTTCGTTATCGAAGTACTCCAGGAATACTTGAATGCCGCGTGTGCCGCGAATGTGAAGCTCACCCATCTCGCCGACCTCAGCGAGAGTGCCGGTTTCGTGGTTCACAATCATCCACTCATACCCAGGAGAAACCTTGCCCATGGCCAGCCGTGGGTAGGTTTCAAAGGGGTTCGAGTGGATGCAATGAGTCACCAGTTCAGTCATGCCGTAGGCAGCAATCACACGCATGCCAAGCCACGCGTCGAGCTCGGGCATGATCAAGCCGAAGACTCCGATGCGAACAGTGTGTTCGGGGATCGGATCCGCCGCGATCGCTTTGAACACGAATGGGATCAGTGAGATATGGGTCACCGAGTGCTTCGCAATGACTTCCCAGAATCGGCTTGCGGAGAACTTTGGCTGCAGCACGACGGTGCCTCCAACCCCAAGGATCGACCAGATCGCCCAGCTCTGCGTGTTCACATGGAAGAACGGGAGATACGCGAGATACACGTCCTCGGAACGAAGATCGATGTTTGTCGGGTTGACTTTCGCGGCCCAGAGCGCGTTGCCATGAGAATGAACGACTGCCTTTGGTTTCGAGGTCGTGCCCGAGGTGAAGAGAATTCCAACGGGGGCCATCGGATCAGCCGGCCGCGATTCAAACGAACTCGCATCGCCATACAACGTGTCGATGGAGTCGAAACCCGATCCAGTCCCCTCGGCCGGCGCGTTACCCGAATCATCCTTGGTGAGCACCACCCAGCCGAGATCGGGACCTGCTTCAGCAATGACCGCCGCATACTGCGGCTGCGTGATGGCACCGACACAGTGGGTGTGTGTAATGAAGTAGTTGACCTCGGCGGCGACACTTCGGGTGTTGGTGGTAACCGCCGTTGCTCCAACCCGCGCACAGGCGTACCAGGCAATAACTGCGTCTGGACAGTTATCGGCATGGATGAGAACCCGGTCTCCGACCTTCACACCTCGAGCGACTAGACCCGCCGCCATCGATCGAGTTGCCTCCGCAAACTCCGCGTATGTCCAAGTGGCATCTGAGCCATCACGTGGTTCCCAGACAAGGAACGGGTGCTCGGGGCGGTTCGTCGCCCAATGATCGATCAGCCACGGAATGTCTTGGCCCTGAAACTGGAATGCGGCCACTGCTGCGGTATCGATGGTCATTTCGTCTTCCCCCTGGATGCATTGCTGGTCTGGGATTCTGACACTACGTCAGAAACCCAGACCAATACAGGCACCCGGACAGTTCGGCATTGCTGTGGCTGGAGCCAGAGCAGCTGGAGCCAGAGTGGCCGGAACTACACCGGCACGGTCAGCGCAGCGGTCCACCCTGTCTCATTCGAACCAGTCATGGTTGCAAGTTGGCGAATTGCTCCATCGTCGCCAAATACCATGTCGCGATCGAGCGAAACTCGTCTCAGATTTGCAGCGCTCTCTGGGTAGTCAGCCATTGAGTACACGACCTCGCACGCGGCTTGTGGAAGCGCAAGCTGGGAGGTGACGAGCGGTCGCCCACCTGAGGTTGCCGACTCGACTGACTCGAAAACCTCGAAGTGGATATGAGGCCATCGGCCGTCGTAACAACCGGGGAACGCAGTGAGAAACCTCACCATCCCCGCCTGATCAGCGACGGCTACACCACGCAGGAAGTTTTCATTCTCAACGCCGGAGCTATAGCCGGAGTATTTCCCCTCCTCGTTTGCATGCCACAGGTACACCGCTGCATGAGCAACGGCAGCACACCCCGCGCCAGTGTCGACGATTGCCAACTGCACGGTCAGGTCGACACCCTCGGCAGCTCCTGTGCTCGCACCAAAGCTAGAGCGAATGTCCTCACGCACCACACCGTCTTCGCTGAGCACGTTCAGCCCATTCGAGCCATCTCCTGGGTAGGGGCCCGCCGTCTCAGTTGGAATCACGGCGCATGGCTCTGCCTCCGCTCCAGTGCCAGCATTGGTGCCAGCGGCTGTCGTGGAGGTAGCAGCACTGGAGCCCGAAGACGCGGAATCTGAGCGCGCCGAGGTGCTCGAAGCCGTTGTTGACGAGGAGCCGGTCACAGCGTCGTTACTGCCACAGGCGGCTGCTGCTCCTGCCAGGCCAGTGGCACCGAGCAGCATCAAGGCTCGCCGACGGCTCGAGAATCGCTCAAGGCCAAGGTCGTGTGTGGCCACAAAGCTGTCTTCCTGAGGAGAACTGTCTTCCCGAGGAGAGCTGTCTTCCTGAAGAGAGC
>DORQ01000175.1:480-8022 GCA_003514205.1 Acidimicrobiaceae bacterium | reverse complement strand
GCTGTCTTCCTGAAGAGAGCTGTCATGTGGTTGTTCAGTAGAGAAGGTCATGGCCAGAACCTAGAACTCGTTTGCAAAAGGAAGCTCGTAACTTGGTGAGAACCAGGTAAGAACTCCTGCGGCTTATCTCACCTCGTTGAGCGAGCGCGAGAATGCTGCCGCGTCGAGGGCGAAGTCACGAGCAAGTCGTTCCGGCATTGGCCTACCAAACAGGTAGCCCTGCCCGAAGGTGCAGCCAAGTTCAAGCAGTCGCGCCAGTTGAACATGATCCTCAACTCCCTCGGCGACCACTTCCAGGCCTAGGGAACGCGCCAACCCTAGGAGTGAGGCCACAATCACCGAGTCGTTCTCGTCGCCAACCAGACCAGCCACAAACGTCCTGTCGACCTTGAGGTGTTGGACGGGAAACCGACGAAGATGTGACAAGGAGGAGTACCCAGTCCCGAAATCGTCTACTGCGAGCTTCACGCCGAGCGCTCGAAGCTCTGTGAGCAGCATCTCAGCAAGATCAACGTCGGCGAACAAGGCAGTCTCGGTGAGTTCAAGATGAAGTCGCTCAGGGGCCAGCCCTGACAGCTCGAGCGCTTCAGCGACCAACGCGAGCACGGAGGAATCAACGAACTGCAGCGGCGATTGGTTGACCGCAATTGAGAGACCTTTCCCGCCGTTGGCTGCCTGGGCGCTATCCCAACTCGCTACGTCGAGACATGCCTGGCGAAGCACAATCTCCCCGATTCGAATGATCAGTCCGGTCTCCTCTGCGAGCGGGAGGAATTCATCGGGAGCCAGCAGTCCGCGAACTGGGTGATCCCATCTGACAAGGGCCTCGAATCCTGACAGGACGAATCCTTCCAGGGCGACAATTGGCTGGTAGTGCAGGAGAATCTCTCCAGCCTCGATGCCTCGTCGAAGATCCTGAATTGCGTCGTTTCGTTGGGCCGATCGTTCAGACATTGAGGATTCAAAAGCCACAACACGGTTTCGACCTCGCCGCTTCGCCTCATACAGCGCAAGATCGGCCTCGCTGACAACTCGGTCGGGGTCGATCTCGCCAACCCCTTCCATCGCTGTCCCGATGCTGACACCGAGATAGAGAACCTCGTCGGCAAGTTGCAGCGGCGATTCGAATGCGCGCGCCACATTTGCAGCGATGTCTCCGAGCTCGGCTGCATGTCTTGCCGGAACCAGAGCTGCAAACTCATCGCCGCCAAGTCTCGCAACGCAGGCACCAGGGCCACAGGTCTGGGTCATGCGACTCGCCACCGCCTGCAGCGCAGCATCGCCCACCCCATGTCCATAGTTGTCGTTGAGTTCCTTGAAATGGTCCACATCGAGGTACAACAGGCCTCGCCGCGTGAGATCGGTTGGTGGTGTGTTCAACGATCGAATGAGCGAGCTACGGTTCCACAACCCCGTCAGGGAATCCCGATGGGCAAGAAACTCCAATCGGCGTTGGCTTGCCTCACTGGCTGATACGTCCTCGACGTGTACGAGAAGGATTGGTCCAGAACCACCTTCATCGAATCTCCGAATCCACACCTGCACCGGGAAGGTACTGCCGCTCGGCCCTTTCGCGACTAGCTCGAGTTGACCTTTTCCTCCCGGGGCCACTGAACCAACTTCCATGAGCGCGTCCAGTCGTGCAGAAGAGTTGTGGGAAAGGAGCGAGCGAACATCGCTGCCCACTAACGAGCATGGATCACAACGGAACAGACTGCCCACGGCCTCGTTTGCTTCGAGGATCTCCAACTCCAGGGTCAACAACAGCATCCCGAAGGGGCCGTTTGCGAAACTTGTCCGAAATCGAGCCTCAGTACGAGCAAGCGCCGCCGCAACCTGCCGATTCCGTTCCTCCAGATGCCGCTGCTCGGAGACCGAAAGAACGTGAACGATGCCGAAACACATCCAGGAGAGCCCGGCGAGTACCAGGCTGGAAGAACTGACGGAATCCGATCGAATCCCTGTCGCGATGAACAATGCTGCCCCAACGGTCACTGACCCAACGACCAGCACGAGACGCACCTGCTCCGACGGATCAACGAAGTGCTCACGCATCGCGACGGTGGACGTTCCCGAGGACGAACCAGTGAGCGCCATCTTGGCAAGTACCCAAAACGAACCAATCCAGAGCACTGTTGGGAAGGGGCCACTGAGGAATACGCCGCGGTGAACCTCCAAGACGTAACACGAGTCAGCGGCGAACATCAGGCCCATCATCAGCGCGGTCAGAAGTGCCTCCCGCGAGTGAACCCGCTTCCCCCCGACCATCTGCCGAGTATTGGCCAGCACGAGTGCCAAGACCACCACCAGCACATCTACCAGCGCATACACCAGCGAGACAATCTGACTGAGCGAGGTCGACATCAGTGCAATGCCTGAATCGAGGATGATCAACTTCGCAGAGAAGACGATCGTTAGAGCAACAAGCAGACAGTCGACAAGGACCCGCCGCCAGTACAGCAGTTCTTTGCCACCCAGCAGGTTGGCTGACATCCCAACCATGAAGCACAGCGAAGCGGGAAGATACAGCAGATCTGAGAAGTTGAATTCAGGCGATTCAGACCAGCCGAAGACTGGCGCAAGGACCCAATAGGTCTCCGCAGCAGCGAACAGCAAGCAGCCGGTCGAGATCACTGTCCAGGACCAATGTCCCAGCGTTAACCTCCGCCTCAGCGAAGCCATCCCGGCCAGAACTGCGGCGCCACCGAGCACAACATCGACCCACACGGTGTCGTTCAGCGAGGTCAGCATCAGTCCGACAGCGAGAAGCATCAGGCTGTCGAGACTCCTCACGAGAGTCTTCGAGGTAGTGTGGGCGGGCACCTTGCAGTATTCGACGCATGAGCACCAGGTCTGTAGAAATCCTTGTTTAGCTGACTTGCCGGCTCGTTTCCCCCGAGAGTTGCCACTCTGCTTGACTGGTTGAGTGACCCCTTCGATCCAGCCTGTTCAACCTCCGCCTCGCCGGTCGGCTCCCGCCCAATCTGTTGTAGTTCTTGACCTCGAAGGCGTCTTGGTGCCCGAGATCTGGATCGCGGTCGCGGAACGAACCGGGGTGGAGGCGCTTCGTCGAACAACGCGCGAGGAGCCGAATTATGACGTCCTGATGGCTGGTCGAATCGAACTCCTCAGCGAACACGGATTGACGATGTCGTTGATCGAGGAGGTCATCGCCTCACTCGAGCCGCTCGATGGTGCGCTGGAGTTTCTCGACGAGTTGAGGTCGATCACCCAAGTCATCATCTTGTCCGACACCTTTGAGCAATTCGCTCGACCGTTGATGGCTCAGCTCGGCTGGCCGGCCATTTGGTGCCACCAACTCTTGACCACTGACGACCGGATCACCGGATATGAGCTTCGTCAACAGGACCAGAAGGCGCATGCTGTTCGGGCGCTGCAGTCGCTCAATTTTCGCGTGATCGCAGCTGGAGACTCCTACAACGACACCTCGATGCTCGCTGCTGCGGACCAGGGTTTCCTGTTCCACGCTCCACCGAACATCATCGCGGAGTTTCCGCAGTTCGAGGCACTTCAGGAGTATGGGCAACTATTGTCCTGTCTCCGCGGCTGTCTTGGACACGCTGGAGTCTGATCGGCAGTGACGCTTAAGCTCTCCCAGCGGGGCAGGGTTGCACCATTTCAAGTCATGGAGATCGTGGCACAATCGAACGCCCTCCTCGCCCAGGGGACCTCGGTCATACGGTGCGAGGTTGGCCAACCCAGCACGTCTGCTCCCTCACCTGCGCTGCTCGCAGCCCAACGTGCATTGGACTCGGGGGATGCCTTGGGATACACCGATTCCGATGGGCTCCCATCACTTCGCCAAGGGATCGCTGACCTCTATCGCTCACGCTACGACCAAGGAGTCACAGCATCGGAGGTCGTGGTCACCGCCGGAGCAAGCGCTGCATGCCTGCTGAGCTTCCTTGCCGTGTTCGAGGTGGGCGATCGGGTGGGAGTTTGCGAGCCTGGCTACCCGTGCTATGAGCAGATGCTCAGCTCAATTGGTTGCATTCCGGTGCGAATCCCCTGCGGCGTGGAGGCTCATTTTCGGTGCACTCCCGACGCGCTCGAAGCTGTGGGTGGCCTAGCAGGCCTTGTCATTGCCAGTCCCTCCAACCCAACCGGCACGATCATGGATGCCGCATCGCTCACGGCGATCGTGCAGTGGTGTCACCACAATGACGTGTGGTTGATCTCTGATGAGATCTACCACGGAATCACCTCAGCCAAGTCGTGCCGTTCAGTTCGCGAGTTCACCGAAGAAGCAATCGTCATCGGGAGTTTCTCCAAGTACTTCTCGATGACGGGGTGGCGAGTCGGGTGGACTGTTTCCCGCCCCGATGTGGCCGAGCAGATCACCCACCTTGCTGCCAATCTCTTTCTCGCTCCCAACACCATTGCCCAACACGCTGCCATTGGGGCACTGACGCCAACGGCGATCTCCGAGTGCGAGGAACACGTTCGGCGCTATGACGTCAACCGTCAGCTCCTCAGCACCGCGCTTCGCGAGGTGGGTTTCACAACGCTCGCTCCCCACGACGGCGCCTTCTATGTGTACGCCAACATCGACCCTTCAGGATGTGCCAGTAACGACCTCGCGACAACTTGGCTCCACGAGTTCGGTCTTGCAGCTGCTCCCGGAACAGATTTCGACCAAGCAGATGGTTCGCACTGGATGCGGTTCTCAGTCGCTGGGAGCACCGAGAGCATTCTCAGTGCGTGTGAGATTCTCAGACACTGGTCGCTCCGGAGCACCTGATCTGCCAGCCAGGATCTCCTCCAGTGCTTGTGGTGAGTCGGCGTCGATCATGCTCGGACATTCCACCGCGACAACCTGGGGCAGGCGCCGCAAAATCTCCGTAAAAGAACACCCGACGAGAGACTGAGCATCAGGCAGGAGTTCCAGGGAACTCACCGGCCAGCGCCCATTCGGCCAGGCCAGTCTGCCGTGAACACTCGCGACTCGAAGTTCAGACAGATCCCCGCCACACAGCTGCACCACATCATCAGCCCGAAGTGCCGGCAAATCACAAGCAAGCACCACCATGGAGTGCACTCCGTGCTGGCGCCCCCACATCAGCGCGTCCCAGCACGCGCAGACTGGCCCTGCTCCAGGATGGGAGTCAGGAATCCAGGAAACTCCGCGTCGCGAAGTCGCCGGCGCAGAGCCTCCGACTACCACTAGCCGCTGAAGACCAGCGAGGGACATCTGATGAAGTACCCGATCGACCAGCGTCTCGCCATCGACCTGAAGCTGCGCCTTGTCAGAGCCCATCCTCGTGCTTGAGCCGCCAACAAGCACAGCTGCACCCACCCCGCCGATGGTTCGAATGACAGGACTCAGGATGGGACAACTCCGCCGTAGACGTGCTCGCCGCCGCGCGCCTCGCCGTGAGTCTCAACGGCGAGTGCAAGATCCGCGATGAACGCGTCAGCGATTCGGTCATGACCTGGCGAGACCATGAGATGCAGTCCCCCATTTTGGCGGTCGAGGTTCCACCCCCGATCGTCCATGACATCACAGATGGCATCCATGTCATAGACGTCAGAACCGAACGCGATGACTGACATCTGTGGCTCATGAACCGTATGCAGGCCGTCAATCGCATTGATCCCCGCAATGAACCGACGAGTGGCATCGAGCACTCGCGCGGTCAGCCGCATGTAGCCGTCTGCCCCGAGATGGCGAATAGCTGTCCAGGCTCCAGCGATTGGAGCTCCGGACCGGGTGCCCGCCGCGGTGGAGCTCGCGTAGAGCCCACCGGGCCATGCGTCGAACATGAAGATCTGATGTTGCAGAAGCTCACGATCCCGGTACAGCACCACCGAGGCACCCTTGAACGTGTAGCCATACTTGTGAATATCGGCCGACATTGAGGTCACGCCTTGCACCCGGAAGTCCCATGGGGGTACTGGTTCGCCCAGTCGTTCCCACCACGGAAGGATCCAGCCGCCAAGACAAGCATCGACGTGGCACAGAAGATCACGCTCATGTGCAATCGCCGCAACTTCCTCGACTGGATCGATCACTCCAAAGGGGTAACACGGGCTTGACACCACGAGGAGCGCAGTTCGTTCGTCGATTGCCTCTTCATAGCGCTGCGGCACGGCACGACCGTCCTCGCCATGGGGCAGCGATACCAACTCCACATCGAGGTATTTGCACGCCTTAGCGAACGCGGGATGAGCAGTGTTTGTGGTCACGACCTTTGGTTCGGCAATTCCGCGAGCCCGGGCCCATTCACGCGCTGTCATGACCGCCAGAAAGATCGACTCGGTCCCACCCGAGGACATTGAGCCGCATCCCGCGCCAACTAACGCTGTGGCCATGGAAATGACTTCTGTCTCCATCCTCAGCAGGGTCTCGTACCGAAAGGGGTTCAACGCGTTTTCATGGATGAACTCGACTGCAACTTTTTCGAGCAGCGCTTCATGCTCTGCATCATCGACGTCGTACACCAGGCTGAACGCCTTGCCGCTACGCCAATCCACATCGCCAGGTCTCATGGCGGCTATCTCGGCCAGGATGTCTACGCTTGCAACGCCGGACTCAGGAAACACGTGATCAGTCATTGCCGAAGGATACGCAATATCTCCATCGTCCGCCCGAGAGGCTCCGCCAGAGCAACCGCAAAGTATTCACGCTAGGTTGCTATTTGGCGTCTGGGCCGCTTTTGCACTTGAGACTGATGAAGATTCTGCTGCTTTCTCCTCACTACGACGATGCGCCGCTCAGCCTGGGCCAAAGCATGCTGAATGGAGTGTTGAGCCGCCATAGTGTGACCGTCGGCGTCCTGTTTGCAAAGACCAACTGGACTCAATGGGTTCATCCAACACGCGGGCGTTGGCCACTGGTCTCTGCGCTGCGGTGCGCCGAAGAACTCCGCACGGCGCTGAACTTTCGGTACCGCCTCAAGCTGGCGCCATTTGAGGAAGCGATCCTTCGAACTGGTGAACTCAATGTTGAGTCCTACCTGAACCAGGCATTCGAGCCCTCCACCAGCCCGGAGCTTCCCGCTCTGGCACGCAGGATCGAGAACTGGTCCAGAGACTTCGACCTCACTATCTCGCCCATGGGACTCGGCTTCCATATTGACCATTCGCTCACTGCCGCAGCGGCCACCTCGTTAGCGGATCGTGTCCCGATCGCATTCTACGAAGATCGGCCCTACGCGTCGTGGTGCACCTCCGAGGAAATCGCCGCGATTGCGCAGCACCTCGGAGCGAAACTCAACAGGCGGGGGGCGAGCCCGCCAATCACCGAGCTCAAGCACGGCAAGATCTGGTATCCAAGCCAGTTTGATCAGTTCTTCACTGGCACTGCAGCGGCAGACGTGGAGCAACGTCAGGTGGAACATCTCTGGAGCGCGGAGGGCGGCCTCGGGGAAGGCGCGCTCGACATGCTGTAATGGTTGGCCCCGCTGCATCCAACGAGGTACCTCCGATCGTAGGGTTGACGTGACGCAACTGTTCTTCCTGCTGGGCGGGCTCCTCGCTGGACTCGCCGCGTTTGGCAGCGTGCGGACACTCGGAGACTCC
>DORQ01000175.1:0-285 GCA_003514205.1 Acidimicrobiaceae bacterium | reverse complement strand
GCAGCGCCCAAATCCCCGAACGGAGAACGGATCGGCGGTGGCACAACCGAAGTGGGCGGAGCCGCTCAGGAGTCAGCAGAAGGCCGCAGTGAAGTAGTCGTCCTGATTCCCGCACGAAATGAAGCACACACCCTGCCTCTCCTGTTGTCTGACCTCGCCGACTGCAGAGAAGCAATGTCGGGCAGTAACTCCTTTCGGACGGTCGTCGTTAATGATCAGTCCGCAGATGCCACTGTTGACGTGGCCAGCCGATTCGACGGTGTGGAGGTAGTGAACACCGCACCG
>DORQ01000346.1:5526-7098 GCA_003514205.1 Acidimicrobiaceae bacterium | reverse complement strand
CTCCCTTCTGCGCTCCCTTCTGCGTTGTTGTCCGCGGCCGCCTGAGTGACTGGTGGCCATCGGAGCGGCCCGACGCCGTACTTACGCCTGGCTAGCGGTTCGCTGATCGGCGGCCTGCTTCGTCACAGTCTGTGCCGTGGCCTCGAGCAAGGTGCGAAGCGTCGCGAGTTGCTTACGCATCGTCCCTTCCCATTCGGCACGGAACTTGTCGGCGTCGGCTCCCTTCCACCAGGTGCCGGCAAGTTGGGCACTGATCTGAGTGACGATCTGGTCAACCTCGGCCGCTTTCGTTTTGAACTTCGCTCCCAGGCGATCGAGTTGCTCTACGTCTGCACCAAGCTGTGCCATATTGGCTCCTTTCGAACTGCGCTGTCCCAGCGACAGCGGCAGTGACACGGTCCCAACGACCGCTGAATCGACTGTACGAGTAGGTCACGCACCCGGGAATGGGGGACGGCCCCCGATGCATTGCACCGGACCCGTCACCAGGGCTCGGCGAGGGCGACCGGAACGAGGTCGCCACAGGTCACCATGATCCCCCTTCCGGGCGTCTCAGCTAACTCTCGGTGACGTGGCAGACGAACACCCACTAAATCACCGTCAAGTTCCCGGTCGGGTTGAAGCAACACCGCTCGTCGATCTCGCTTCATCTCGGCCACGATGCCGCTGTACTGCATCCGCGCTCGGCTGGCATCCACGGCCCCGACCAACAACGACCCACCCTGGCGTGCCGCAACAAGCATCGCATGCAGCGCTTCGGCAACGCCCCCATGGTTTCCATCCGTGCATTCGCTCAGGTTGTCGAGAAGAACCAACATCTGTTGACCAGCGTTCATTGCCTCACTCAGCGACCCAATTCGATCGTAGAGCTCGCCCAGTGGTGTACGAACCTCTCCACAGTCCAGGGAGACAACCTCGTATGGGTGCTGCACCACAAGGAGCTGCTCAGCGATGAGGGTCAACGCGTGAGACTTGCCGCTCCCTTTGGGTCCAGCGACGAGCAATGCGCCGGGGGATAGGTCCAAGAACACCGGCTCCAGGAATGCGGTGTCAATGCCACAGACAACCTGAACCCGCTCCGCTGTTGATCGCTCCAAGCGGACAATTCCAGCAAATCGACCGAGGTCCTTCGATGAGATTCTGGCGGGCAACGCCCCGACTCGATCTACCGATCGGCCCCTCCAAACGCCTCGTTGCGTGATCGAGTCTGCAGCGGTGGCAGTCCATGTCGGCGAGCGGTTCGCCACCTGAACCTCCAATCCCAGATGAGTACCCCTCCCAGGGATTGTGGTGGGCGTGCTCCTCGGCAGCGCGTGACGATCCTGGAGGTGCAGCGGCACAACGCCG
This sequence comes from Acidimicrobiaceae bacterium, assembly GCA_003514205.1. GTDB lineage: Bacteria > Actinomycetota > Acidimicrobiia > Acidimicrobiales > Microtrichaceae > UBA11034. Next base: position 5,751 of record DORQ01000346.1, on the reverse strand, counting down.
AGACTCAGTGGGGCACTGATGCGATCCCTCCACCGTGTCGGAACGGCTTCCAAACTGTGCGCGCTCACCAGCAGTTTGAGTCCGCTCCGACTTGAGCGATCAACGATGGCCTCGAGAAGTTCCATGAGCGGAACGTCGCTCAGTCGCTCCAAACGCCCCACGAGGAGGTCGAGATCGTCGATGATGAGTAGCCGATCGACTGACACTCCCTGGTCTACTGCGCAG
>DORQ01000346.1:359-5337 GCA_003514205.1 Acidimicrobiaceae bacterium | reverse complement strand
CTCGTCGACGGACAACAAGTCAAGCTCACGAAGCAGGATTCTCAGCAGCCGCCGAGTTCGATCGAGGTCCTCGTGGCCAACTACTGACGCCCAACTGCCAGAGGCCCAGACGGGCAGCTTCGTAGAGTTCACGAGCGCATCCACCGACCGAGGACGACAGGATTGGTTCTGCTCGCCCCTCAACCACTGCGATGCCAACGTGCTCAATGCAGTACTCCGACCCGAACCGTGGGGACCAATCACGCAGGTGATGGGGCCAAGACTGAGCGACCACGGCTCTTGTGCGCTCTCGCTGGGAAGATCGACAAGGCCAGCCACGACCGCGTGGCCCTGGGTTGGGTCACCACAGTCCTCAACGGTGAGGTGCTCTGGCAGGGGATCGCGCCAATAGCGAGGGCGGGGCTGTCCCGGATTCTGAAGGTCCCACTGCCGTGCGAGATGCCTAACGAGGTGCTCCACTTCAGATCTGCCAGAGTGGGGGTTGGCCTGCCCGGGCGAACCACTCACTGATCGTCGAAGATCGTCGAGGTGGCGGAATCGGCGCACCACCGGTCCTTGGGTTTGTCGGGGTGGAGCACCTCCATATGCAATCTGCACCAGTTCAGGGCCCCGCGACTCAGCACGACCAACAACGAGTGCTCGCCCCGGGACAGCTGCGCTGATCTCCGCCGCGCGATTCGACCCGATGACCTCCACGCTGTCTTCATGGGTAACGGTTCGGAGCGCGATTCTCAGCGTCACGTTGGCGCGCAGGTGGTCGTCCACGACTCCACTTGGGCGCTGGGTGCCCAACACAAGGTGAATACCAAGCGATCGGCCGCGACGGGCAATATCTACCAGCGCCTCCATTGACTCGGGCATCTCTTCGCGCAACGTAGCGAACTCATCAATCACCACGATCAAGCGTGCGGGGGCGATGGCAGGAAGACGCTGTCGCAACTGGGCGAGGTCCTTTGCATGATGCTGTGCGAGCATGACCTCTCGCCGGCGCAGCTCGGCGCGTAACGAAACCACTACTCGAGCCACCGCGGCAAGCTCAAGGTCCGTCAGTACTCCCGCAACGTGAGGAAGCGTCGCACAGACGCCAAGCGCGGCACCGCCCTTGAAGTCGATCAAGACGAACGAGACCTCATGTGGGCCATAGTTATTGGCGAGCGAAACAACGAGGGACTGGAGTAGCTCGCTCTTTCCGCTTCCCGTCGTGCCCGCGACGAGAATATGGGGACCATCGCGGTCAAGGTCAACCGAGAAGAGCCCGTCGCGACCAATTCCAAGTGCCACCGTCAACTGCTCATCGAGCCTCCCCCCAGATTGTTCGCAGATCTCCAAGAGTGAGCACTGAGCAGGGATTCCCTGTTTGGCCATTCTGCTGTGATCCCCAGACCACAGGAAACGAAGGCGCTGCGCCACCTGTTCGGCAATTGCTGAATCCAACAGCTCGAGCCGAATGAGTTGCTGGGACACTCCAGTGCGAAGGTCGACCATTGCGCCATCACCAAGAACCACCTCGCACTCATTCGGAAGCAGTTCAACTCCAGTGGCACACCAAATGTCAACGCACTCAACTTCGGCCACGTCATCGGCAGGAATTGACCACGTCCCGCTGGAATACGCGCCATCACTCCGCCCAGCGAGTTCCACCGATCGATCCGGAATGGACCGAACTCTGAGGAGAACTTGCGGCTGGTTGCCCACTGGTTGTCGGGAGTGCGAATCCGTGGCTTCTCTCTCGAGGAAATCGTGCGTAGTCGAGCGAACCGCATTCACATGTGGCAACCAGTGGATCCAGTCCAGGTGCTGGGAGGTGAGATCATCGACCTCAATGCGAAGCCGAGCTGGATCCATACTGCATGCCAGTTGCGTGACGATCGAACACAATGCTGAACGCAGCATCGGAACAGCACCCACCAACCCAATCCTCCGCATGTCGAAGAGCTCAAGGTGGAGTGGCGCCTCAGCATGATTGCCCACGTCCTCGGCGAGTTGCATCACCCGTTCTGACCATCCCGATTCCGCCACACCAAGGCTCCACTTGCACTCGACCCGAACACCAGATGGGCGCGGTCCGGTACCAACTCGAAGCACCAATCCTGCCAACGAGCTCACTTCGCTTCGGCCCGCCTGCCAACAGATTGGGGGATCCGCGAGCACCTGTGACACCCGATCGGTCGCGCACTGCGGTGATGCAACCAGCAACTTAAGTTCTGCGTTTCGTGCACCAGTTGCCGTGTCGGTCAGCTCAGCAAGCGCCCGCTCGAACTCAGCAACATTGTTACGACGAGTCCGTCGGGCCTCGCGCAGCTGGTCAAGATGCGACGCAATCATGAGCAATGGACTGAGCGCAAGGAAACCGACTGACGCCAACCCAAACGCGCCGGACCCGAAGTCGCTGAACAACAGCAACGCCGCCACAACCAGCAGCGGCAAGCCAATGCCGAGCCACGGAATCGGTGGCTTCACGAGCGGCGCCGGCAGGTCTGGAGCAACAAGGCGCACCTCTTCAACCGCAGTTGCTGGCACGGGAGGGGACAATGAGGGGAGGAACGGCCGAGCGTTCTCCAGCGGCTGGAAGCGCAGGCAGATCGGTCCAATGAAAAATGACCAAGAGTCGGTCAGATCCGAAGGTCGAGTTTCACATCTGCTCGGACGCTCCGCATCGCTACAGGGGCGATACTGAGGAGCACCGTGACGAAGCATGAGTTCGCCTGCACGACGGGAGACCCCTCGATGGGAGAGCCGTAGGTCGCTCTCCGGGGACCTTCCTACCGTCCGCGTCCGGTCTAGCTGGATACGACCCGACTCGGGCACCCATCCGTCGGTTACGGTGCTGACAGCAGACCATCTCAACCATGTCGAGGATTCGGCCGAGGTCCACAATGACGACCCTGAGCCGATGCCAGCCTCGGCCAGCGTGAGATGTGGTTCGCTTGGAGCACAGCCGACGGGGGCCAGCAGTAGAGGACGCTCCTCATGTCCGCGGTTCAGCACCATCGCGGAAAGCTGCTCGACGGTGCAGTTCAGCGGCAGATTCTCCACGACCAGGTCGGTTACCTGGGCGCCCTGCACGAGACGCAGAAAGATTGATGACTCTGCGGGAGCTGGCCTCAGCCCGGTGCTCAAGGTCATCGGGAACTTGTCGGCACAGCGCAGTCCAGCAGTTCCAAGTCTGCGAGCGTCACGGTACCGGTGAGAATTGCCACCTCGACCAATTGGCCCCGTGCATTTCGTCGCTCGAGCCCGGCGCTGGATCCGTCTGCAGCAACGTCTTTCAGCCCGGCTCGGCACCGACAGTGGTCGAGTCGGCGTTCAATGGTCTTACCCGATGGCCTCACTGCCTCTTTTCCGCTCTGCCAGAGCCGCAGTGCAACCTGTTGATCGCTCGGTATCTCGGGGTCTCGTGGGCTCAATAGGGCTCGTTCACAGAGCGCCACTAACGCCCGGAAATAGCCCGACGAACGATCCAGCGCTAGCGGGGTCATCGTCGGTTGGCCATCTAGGTCTCGTGGCACCTCGGGGTTGGTTGCGACCAGCTCTGGCGCGGGTTGAGTCACCAGTACCTCTACCACCTCGTTGCCAAGACAGATCTCGAGACTGCTTTCAGCCCATACGATCTCGGCCGACTCACCTGGCGCAACGAACTCCACCGCCCCGCTGTTGTTCTTGACGACGCGCATATGGAGCCACGAACCGCGATTCTCGACCCTCCACCGCCCCTCCAGAAAGGTGATGACGCCGCATACTCGATGCAGTCGAGGGTCGCTGGAGACGGAGAATCCACCAATTCCTCCGCCACGTCCGAAGCTGGTCTGCTCCCCTACTTGCAGGCAACATTGCTGTTCTGCGTTCCAAAGTCTCAGCATTGGTGGACACCCTCCTACGTTTCCTGACCTCAAACGGTCTGTTTGATATGTATCGAAATGTATTGAAACAACGTTCTAGTGCACAGTGGGGGCATTCCCCCACTCCGCTCGCACGCTCAAGTGGGCTGGACTATCCGAATGCTCGGAGTCGACCCAGACCAACTCGAGGAAGTCGCCCGAGGGCTACAACGTGGCAGTACGGCAGTGCAGTCCTCCGCTGCGCTTGCCATACAGCTCCGCGCCACCACGTGGTCTGGGCCAGGTGCGCGACGCTGTCATCACGAACTGATCGCACCACTCCTCGCGCACGCAGAGGCTGCAGTACAGGCGTTGAGCGCTCTGGCCGCAGCGTTTCAGGCTCAGGCACATGAGCAGCGTCATGTGAGTCGCGGCGTTGAGCGGCGGTTGATCTTGATCATCCCGGGTATGGGCACCGATCCACGTGACCCAACGACTGCACGGCGCAACGCGGAGGTCCTGCAGGAAGAACTTGACCGTACCTCGGGCCCGCTTGAGGAATACGAGGTACGGGCGTGGAGCAGATACCCTGCGCCGCCAGCGCCGTCTGTTGACAACCTCAACTTCGCCGTCCTGAACGACTCAAGCGCTCGAATCGGAGCGCGTAACCTGGAGGCCGACCTCAACGCGCTCGCCGCTCACGACCCTGATCGCGCTGTCACGGCGATCGGGCACAGCTACGGCTCGCTGGTCGCCGCCCAAGGAGTAGCCGCCGACACCACAGACGGCAACTCGCAAGTAGATCAGTTGATCCTTCTGGCAAGTCCGGGTGTGGGCGCTGACTCGGCGGAAGCAATCGCCCATGAAACACGCCTTCGAGTACAGACGGGTGCGTTCAATAGCGATCCTGTCGCGCTCAGCCAATGGTTCGGACCCAATCCGACGAGCCCCGAATTTGGGTCACAAGTGCTCCGGGTCGAGGCAATCGATTCAGTTCAACCACTGCGACGGACCCATTCTTCCTACTTTGAACCAGGCTCGCCCAGCCTGAATCAGATCGCCGCTGCAGTGGCGCAACACCCATTGGAACCCGCACCTCAGCCTGGCGAACTCGCTGGGATTCGGGCGGAGATAGCAGCGAAGAGATCGGAAGAGCACAC
>DORQ01000346.1:0-264 GCA_003514205.1 Acidimicrobiaceae bacterium | reverse complement strand
TTCGGGCGGAGATAGCAGCGAAGATGGACGCAATTCGAGAATTGCTGAACGGCGTTCCAGCCACTCCCACACTCGCCGACCGTGCAACCCAGGTGATTGACAGGATCGAGCTCCTCGCCACGTCGTTCGTGGATGCGAGCGAGGATCTCATCGAGCGATGGAAGATCGACAGCGCATGACACAGGCTGTGCAACGCCGTGCCGAAGTGGGCTGCGCCCATGGCGGCCTGCGCGCGCTGGGCGAGCCATACGGGGGCGCCCATTT
>DORQ01000082.1:4807-5238 GCA_003514205.1 Acidimicrobiaceae bacterium | reverse complement strand
GGTGATTCTCGCCGCGTGCGGCCCCCTGGGTTTCTGGCTCGGCGCTGCCGCCGATGGCGCGGCAACCACCGCGTTTACCGCGGCGGTCTCCGTGCTCATCATTGCCTGCCCATGCGCACTCGGGCTCGCAACCCCCACAGCGCTCATGGTCGGAACCGGTCGGGGGGCACAACTCGGCATCCTCATCAAAGGGCCAGAGATCTTGGAATCCACCCGGCGGGTCGACACGGTGCTTCTCGACAAGACCGGCACGGTCACGACTGGCACCATGGCGCTCGTCGACCTCGTTGCCGCTCCTGGCACAACCACCGAGCGAGCACTCTTGGTTGCCGGCTCCCTCGAAGCAGCCTCAGAACACCCGATCGCCAAAGCAATCGCAGCGAACGCACAGTCAGCTGGCGATGCGCTGCTGGAGATCAGTGATTTCAAGA
>DORQ01000082.1:4465-4641 GCA_003514205.1 Acidimicrobiaceae bacterium | reverse complement strand
GGGATCGGTGTCGTGGCCGGACGAGAGTCGCTTCTCATGGAGCGAGGAATGACGCTCGGGCCCGAACTCACCGCAGCCCGAGACGCCAGCCACCTCGCAGGAAGCACACCGATCTATGTCGGATGGGATCACGAAGTGCGCGCGGCAATCATCCTCGCCGACACCATCAAGCCGAC
>DORQ01000082.1:4046-4168 GCA_003514205.1 Acidimicrobiaceae bacterium | reverse complement strand
GCCATGATCGGCGATGGGGTCAACGATGCAGCGGCGCTTGCACTTGCGGATCTCGGTATCGCAATGGGCACTGGCACCGACGTCGCGATCGAGGCCAGCGACATCACGTTGGTTCGTGGCGA
>DORQ01000082.1:3005-3865 GCA_003514205.1 Acidimicrobiaceae bacterium | reverse complement strand
ACCATCAAAGGCAACCTCTTCTGGGCCTTCGCCTACAACATTGCGGCCCTTCCGCTTGCCGCCGCAGGGATGTTGAACCCAATGCTCGCAGGAGCCGCAATGGCGTTTTCGAGCGTATTCGTAGTCTCTAACAGTCTTCGGTTACGCGGGTTCGGAGAAATCCCAAGAAACTGATTGAAGCCAACTCAGCTCGGGAGTAGGTTCCCGGTAACGCTGCCGGCGGGGGCGCCAAACATCGAGTCGAAGTGGGGGCTTGCTGTGGTTGGTATCGCCAAGGCTTATGGGCAAATTCGAAGTGGCAGCGGACCGTGGCGAACGCCGTTTGTCGTGCCGCTCCAGCTGTTGGCAGAGCCTCCGGCCTACGTGTCAATAGCCGACGGCGGAACCTCCCCCGACTTGAAGCTTGGCTTTGTTCCGATCGATATCACCACGGCGAACACCACTCGTGTCCTGCTGGTGATCAATCCACTACCGGGCAAGGCACTTACCAACATTGAATTGAGAGTTGCGCTCCTCAAGAGCGGAGCCTCCACTGCTGCAGTGGATTCAGGCCCTTTGGATCCAGGCGAGAGCGACTATGTGCTGCTCAGCTATCGATGTCCGCCTGGCCAAGTAGTGCCTCCGGAGATTCGCGTTGAGCTGTCCGCCGCGCCCGAACATGAAGTAACAGCGGCGAATCCCGCTGTGCTCGTGGACATGGTAAAGATCGAAGCGGTGACCGTGGGCAGCAAGGACACCCTCCACATGGAGGGTGGCATGGTTTCGGGGCCAATGGTTTCCCTCCCCGGAGTACGAACGCAGTTCAACGAATTCACCCAATCCGGTTATGGAGAATCCCCCGTTTCTCTCCGCGGGATCAA
>DORQ01000082.1:1493-2803 GCA_003514205.1 Acidimicrobiaceae bacterium | reverse complement strand
TTCGAGATCGTCGGTCAGAACCTTGGGGCCGCACCGACGACGGTTCTGGTCGATCTTCGAACGCCGTCGGTGGGCGATAAGCCAACAGCTGCTCCGACGGTCAGCAAATTCACGGGCGGGACGCTGCCGCCCGACAGATACGGATTGCGGCCGGGCCGGTACCAATACAAGTACACCTATGTTCATCTCAATAAGAACGAGTCCGGCCCAAGCCCAGCTAGTTCAACAATCACGCTCACTGCCGGCGGCTCGAAGGTACGAGTCACTGGAATCCAGCCACCGCCACCGCCGCCGAACCCAGACAGTTTCAATGTCAAGGTGACCGGAATTCGGATCTACCGAACAGATCCGACGGTAACCGTAGACCCCGACAGTCCAGACAAGGTGAGCGGGGACGATGTACTCGTTGGTGAGATCGCTCCAACCGAGACAGAGTTCATCGACGAGGGGCCAAGGAAGTACACACTTGGCGCGACGAAACCGCCAGTGGTGATGGCCGATCTCATGGTGGTTCGCTACGCCAGCACAACTCATATGAATCTGTCCGGGCGCGTGAAACGTCTGGACTCAACCACCACAACTCGTTACATCGGAACAATCACGAATGCCCCGCTCAAGGCAAAGGTGACATACCAGCCAGGGGCTGAGCCCCGCCTCCTCTGGGAGGCCGACGCTCCAACTACTCAACTCGATGTTGGCCTACCGGATATGGACACCCCGTTCGGACCGAGTTTGGCGGCATCGTTGACCGAGGTTCCAACGAACTTCTCACTGCACTGGACAACGCTCGGCGATGAGTTCGTAGGAATCTCTGCGAGAGCATGGCCCACTGCAGTGGGCAAGGTTGGGGTCCGTATGGGCGCCGCTTCACCACCCACCGGTTGGCCCAACGGTGAGAGCTCGATTGCCGCCGACCTCACCGACGCGGTCGGCGACGTTCCCGCCTCAGCCCTCATTGCGATCAGCACCATGATGGGCTTTTCATTCATGAGCGGCGCCGAACGATGGGAGGAACGATCAGGCGCCGACGGTCGAATGATTTTCGATGGCCAGCTCACCCCAGATGACCCGAACACGGCGGCCGTTGATCGAACACTTCGGATCCGTCGCCGCTCTGAACCACTCGACCCTCTTCATCAATTCGACCTGTCCGCGCATGCACTCCCCGACAAGATCCATGCCGAACTACGACTCCCCACCGGTGGACCAATCCGTCTCACCACCGCCACCCGCATGCGGTGGCTTCGAGCGCACGTTCAGACGTTCGTGGGGAGCCCATCGGGCCTGAAGGAGGTGCGGGCCTGGCTGGA
>DORQ01000082.1:436-1220 GCA_003514205.1 Acidimicrobiaceae bacterium | reverse complement strand
CCTGGCCTGCTGAACAACCAACCAAGCACCGTTCGAGCCGACGTAGTTCTGCCCACCACCGCCACATTCAATGCGGCCGAATCACGTGGGACCTTTCCGAAACCAGGCCTCACTGGCCGTGTCGCTCTCAGCGCGGAACCAACTCGCCCGTTGGCCGTGTCCGCAAACCCCCAAGCAAAGGTACTCATACACGGAGATCTCGAGCCCTCGTCAGGCCTCCGCGCTCTTACCGCCCGCGTCTATGGCCTGCTCGATGGGACCTATAGCAAGGTGGACAAGGGACTTCCCTCCGATGGCCGTGCCGACCGAACAGATCATCATCCCGTTGTTACATTCGAATCGGCCCGCGCCAACAAGTCGTTCCGGCTGGAAACCTACGAACGAGATTTTCGCATCGCTGAGCGGGATGGGACCTTCATTCCCCATCGGCTTCGTAGACAACTGGCGGCGCGAACTGCCATGCTTCCCGCCACGCTCGACGCAACCATCGCGCTGGTTGCCCCTCACGACAAAGACCCGGCGGCACTCGTTGGAGTAGTGGTCAACTCTTCAGAGCGATGGGGGGAGGGACGGGTGTGGATGTCTCCGAGCTTTCCACGCACGACCAACCTTGCAGACCTCGGCCAAGACGGCGGGATCGGGAATATCACCACTGCGTTCGATGCCATCCCCCGGCTCGTGGAGTTCTGGAACCTTGGCCAACGCTCGGTGATCGCTCCAGCTGAGGTTGCATCCGACAAGTTCCTGCCTACTGTGGGACCCGTTGGTCAGGACTGGGTACCCG
>DORQ01000082.1:0-140 GCA_003514205.1 Acidimicrobiaceae bacterium | reverse complement strand
GTCGAGTTGAAACACACCGGCGGCGTCGGCGAAATGATCATTTGGAGCGCTAGTGAGCCCAAGCCGGTTTCCAGCGGGTCGTCGACCGAGCCAGACCCCTGCGCCCCCGGCCCCGAAACTCCCGATCTCGGTTCGGCAAT
>DORQ01000009.1 GCA_003514205.1 Acidimicrobiaceae bacterium | reverse complement strand
GCTCCACCCTGATGCCGTCAGCGAAATGTTCCTCCGACGAGTGCGTCGCTACGGCCTGGAGCGCCTCACCCTCCACGGCCTGCGCCACACCTGGGCGACGCTCGCACTCGAGCGAGGCATCCACCCGCGAGTCGTGCAAGAACGCTTCGGCCACTCAACGATCTCGATCACGTTGGGCATGTACAGCCACGTCGGGCCCACCCTCCATGACAGGGCTGCGGAACAACTCGGTGTGCTGCTCCTCGGCGAAGTGGTAGCGAGGAGCTGACATGGACCCAGTGTCGACAGCGATACTGACCAACCTTGCCTCCGACGCCATAGGGAAGGCCGCGGGTTGGCTTGCATCATCAGTGCGCTCGTGGGTCTCAGATTCAAGTCGCGTCGCTCTGCTCACCCAGAGATTGAATGGAACGCTTCAGCTCTCCTTGGACACTGGAACGGTTCACGCGTTCCTGAACCACCGCAAACTCGAGGACTCGATCGCTGCGAACTCTGCTGTCGTTCTCTTTCAAGAGGTGAGCGCCCATTTCGAACTGTCCGAGGAGACAGCGCAGCACGCGGTGGAACTGATCATCGCGGTCATCGCGATGAGTGATCACTCACTGTCGCCGGCTCTCCGTCATCGCGAGGCCATGTCGAAGTTGGACACGATCGAGCATGGACTCACCTTCGTGTTCGGAGAGCTCCTTGATGAGATCCTCGCCGTGCGCAAGAGCAGCTCACCCGCTGATCGGGAGTTGCGCCTGCACACGACGCTGAGCGAGCTCTCGCATCGAATCACGTTCCTCTTCACAGCCCTGGGGGTCTCCCATGAGACGGCGGTTGAACTGGAGCGAGACCACACCATTGGCGCGTACCTCGATGTGGTTCAAGGGGACCTGACGCTCGGTGAGGCACCGATGGGTGGGGGAAAGTCACTTGCCGCACTTCGCTGGGCGCAGTTCGCAACCGTCCGAGCGATCCTCGATCCTGGGGCCGCCGTTCCATTGCTACTGGGTGCTCGGGAACTGGCCGGCGCCGACTTGCCGAGCCTTATTGAGCAACGGTTGCTCGGGGTCTGTCGCCCGAGAAGCAGCGGCGTCGCGCTTGTAATCGATGAGCTTGACGAGATCGATCCTCGTCAGGCGCTGAGAATCCTGACTGATGCGACCGTTGTCGCACGGTCTTGGCCGAACTCGTGCGCTGTAGCTGTGAGTCGACTGCAGACGGTTCCGGCGGATTACCCGGTGCGGCGTGCAACACTGGCTCGCTTATCCGTTAGCGAGGCCGAGCAGCTCGGACAAAGGCTCGGTGTCAGATGGCTTCTCCATGACCTTCCCCCGGCAATCAGAGAAGCCTGTGAGCTCCCCCTGTTCGCGATCCTGGTGGCGGTCACGCGTGGCAAGTCCTCCGAGCAGATCACCAGTCGAGCGCAACTGTTTCGGGTTCTGTTGGGCGACCGGGTGCCTGACTTTCGGTACGACCAAGATCTCATGTGGCTAGCCGAGGCCTGTATCGATCAGGGTCGTGTCGCTGAGGGCTCCGTCGGGCACGAGCGGCTGGCACGCTTTCGTGGTACCGGGATCGTGAGTCTGGCAAGTGGATGGGTTACCTTCGCCCTACCCGTCCTCGAGCAGTGGTATGCGGCTAGGTCGATCGAGGTCGGCAGCACCCACCTGACGGACATCGCTAGCGACAGTCGGAGATTGGTTCGTTGGCGGTACCCCATTGCCTTGGCCGTCTCGATGGCCGATAGCAGTGACGCCGATCAGCTTCTTGATGAGCTAGCCAAGACGGTTCCTCACCTCCTGCCTTGGGTGGTTCGCGAGGTCGAAGAGAACTGGCAAGGAAGCAAGGGCCAAGTGATGTCTGAGTTACTGGCTACTGAGCGACTCCGCTGCATCGGTGCCAGTCTGTTTGCCGCCTACCTTGTGGAGCCCGGACTGGCGGAGCTATCTGTCCCTCAAAGCCACCAACCTACGATCCACGCGTCGGTAGAGCGCGGCTGGGCTTCCGTCGGACTCGGCTTCAGACGTGTCGATGAGGATCAACCGATTGTCGAGTTCAGTCAGCGGAGATCCGTGGATGACCGACAGAAGTTGTGGCCGTGGACGATCTGGTTGGACACGATCCGACATCAGCACGAGACGATGCTCCGGGACATCGCGCTCCCATGCGATCACTCACTGTTCTATGCCGAGTTGGCGTGGTCCTTCGCGCGTTTCGTCACGAACTCGACCGGTGTTCTGCATGCGCCAGTCGCTGTGGAGCCCGTACTTGAACGCGCGCTGCACTTCGTGGACCTTGTGGATCCTTCCCGCCCCGTTGGTTTCACCAACGGCTCGCGCGGACAGCGCTTGATTGTTCCAGAGGGCCAGTTCCCTCAACTGGTTGCATACCTCCGCACGGTTGCGGAGACCAGTTCGATGCTTGCCAGGCCGTGGCCGGCACCCGACAATCTCGACAGCGCATCCGGATGGATCGACGACTGCTGGACTCCTTCGACGTGGCGAGCGATGGTAACCAGCATCACGGCTGGAGCACTGGAGATCTACGAGAGCGTCACGCATCGATGGTTCGCACACCTACTTGCTGGTTTCGCCACGCACCTGTCTCTCCCGGCTGAGATCGCAATCCGCCTCAAACCGAGTACGGGCCGGGGTGGAGGTGGGCACCTCTGGGGCGAACTGTGGAACCCCTTGCCGCCGGGAGGGGAGTCGATCGTGAGCGTGAGTATCACGAGCGACGACCACCAATCTGAGGTGGACGTCCAAGCCCATTGGACTGCGTGGTCCATTGCGCGGGGCCCCTACGCGGATCTTTGTCGCACGTCCATCTCGCATCACGTCACGCCGATGCATCTCACCGGCGATCGGCCCGCGACGGTCACTGCTTATCGCTGGTTGTGGCAAGACCTCGCCGAATTGCATCTCGCCGACCGATTGATCCCTGACGAGTTCTGACGACGAGTTCTGAGTCACCGGTAGAAGACCGGTAGAAGCGAAGCTCCCAACACGCGAAAAGACCCCAGCTGAGCT
>DORQ01000319.1 GCA_003514205.1 Acidimicrobiaceae bacterium | reverse complement strand
GCCACGGCTCGGCGGGCGTCTTCGAGAAGTGAGGCCTGTCCGCTGATGTTGTTACTCAAATCCTCGAGGGCAGCAGCAATCTCGGTATCGGTCGCTTTCAGGGTATCGAGCTTGCTGGCAGCAGCCGCCTTCGTCTGGCGCAAGTCCTCGCGTTTGCGCTGCAGCTCGGTCAGAGTCTTGTCTTTTGGCGGTGGAGCGCCAAGCGCTGAAGGAGTGGAAATGCACAGGATTGCTGCGGCGGCAGCAGCGCAACGGGTCAATCGGCCGAAGGGCCGGCGAGAGTAGTTCTGTTGCTGTGGTGTCAACAATGCTGCCATTGGGTGCTCCGGAGGCTAGCCGCTCCGATGGAGTGGGGCCGCGATTTGTAACGCAACTGTAACAGTTGTTCCCGAGGGGCGCACTGGCAGCTTCCTGTGGCGCTTCTTTCAGCTTGGCACCTGGCTGTGCGGCCGACCTCGTGGCGGCTTCGACCGGTGATCGTGGCGTTATCGCCGTGAGGCTCGCTGAGCTCGTCGCTCCTTTCGAATCTCTGCCCGGGTCTCGCGAAGCGTGCCGTTGGCTCGGGCAGCGGTGAGACGATCAGCCTGGTCCTGAGTGAGTCGCCCGTGTGCAACAGCGTCCTTCAGGAGCTGGGAGGCAGCCGTCTCCCGTGCTTGTTTCAGCTGGTCCACGGTGATTCCGAGAGCATCTGCCAGAGCCTTGTCGCGGGCTGATCGTCGGTCATCGGCTTGTGAACCCGGCCGTGCCGCAGGGACCTTGGCCTGAGCTGTGGTCGCTGGGTGTGTTGGCTGTGGCGGTTCCGCGCTAGCAGTGTGTGTGAGCAGTGTGAGCGGAATCGCCATCGCGATACAGCCGACCGCGGCCCGAGCTCGTAGTGAATGCATAGTTGAACTCCTGAGTGATGTCGTCCCCGAGGGGCGCTGTGATTGATCGCCTCGAGATCGAAGCGGTGAGTTCATACTCCTGCGTTGGTGTTGCGCGGCAATGAGGAGAATGTGATGGTTCTGTGAGGGCGAGTTCAGGTTCTGGCGGAGGAAGGGGCCGGACGCCTTCTACGTGGCTGGCAAGCTGGACACCAGGTGCTCGTGCGCGCGTCGAGTACCCCCTTCGTGAGGGTTGTGCCGCACCGTCGACACGGTTCTCCGGCTCTGCCGTAGCAATCCAGATGGTGTTGGTGGCCACCTCGAGCGCCGTTGGCGTTCACATAGTCACGAAATGTGGTTCCACCGTGCTCAATAGAGCTCGCAAGAACTTCGCGGAGGTGCTCGACGAGAAGTGTTGCGTGTCGACGTGAGATTGAGCGGTCCGAAGGGTTGATGGCGGCGCGCCACAGCGCCTCATCTGCGTAGATGTTGCCAACCCCAGCGACGAGCCGTTGTCCGAGAAGGTGGGTTTTCAAGAATCGTGATCTCCGATTTACGAACTCTCGGACCCAGTCGGGCGTGAAGTCCTCGCTCAGCGGTTCAGGCCCGAGATCTCGAAGCGTTGGAAGTCTCGAGTAGTCATCAGCGGCAACCACTGCGATTTTCCCGAACCGGCGAATATCGCGAAAGGTGAGGAACATTTGCTGACCCGAGGTGGCGCTGAGCTTCCACCATGCCCGGCAGTAGGGGTCCTCGGTCAGGGTGGGGGCTACCTGAAGTGCTCCCGTCATTCCCAGATGGACGATCAGTTCTTGCCCCGCGCTCAGCGAAAAGATGAGGTACTTGCCGCGTCTCGATACGGACTCGATGTGGGCGCCAATTGCCAGAACCGCCTCAAGAAATCTGTCTGACTCAAACGCCGAGCTGGCAATAATCTCTCGGCCCACGACCTGCGGGCTGAGTTGGCGTCGGATCGTTTCGACCTCGGGAAGTTCGGGCATGAACTCCCACCTTTCTTGTCCGGTAGTGGGGTGAGCCATATCTGCCAGCGGAAGCAGCACAGCAATCCTTGCAGCATGTATGGCAAACCTCGGTGTTTCCAGCGCGTAGGTTGTTGCCGGTGAGATCAGGCAATAACTTTCTCCACGAAATAGTTGACTTGCTGGTCGCTATAGTTCAAATTTGATTCATTGCGGAACGGCGGCGTACTAGCCCGCAATAGGTAATTAGGGAAATCTGTAGGGTAGGGTTTCCCTAATCACGCACATTGACGACTGAGACGGGGATGGAAGTCAGCATGATCGAACAACAAGAAACAGAACCTGCTTCACAGGAAGTTGTAGAGACCAACACACGCGAACGACTAGTCAACGCGGCTGTCGAGGTGTTTCTTGAGCGAGGCTACGGGGGAACTCGTGTGCAGGACATCGCTCGCAAGGCGGGGTTCACCTCGGGTGCGCTGTATGTGCATTTCCCGAGCCGTTCCGCCCTTCTGAGCGAGGCCATTATTCGTGAAGGAAAGATCATCCTTGACTCCATGACGGAGTCTCTCGATTCGTTGGAAACTCAGGCTTCCACACCAATTCAGGCGATGGCGGCGTTTGCCACTGCACCGACTACGAAGTTCGATCGACTTCTCCTTGACGCCCTCGCCCTTGCTGCAGGCTCTGAGGAGTTTCGCACGGAGCTTGACGGTGCCCTACATGGATTTGTCGATTCGATTCGCTCACGGGTGACGGCATCGAAAGCACGGGGCTCAATTGACCAGTCGGTCGACGTCGAGGCACTCTGCAACCTGTACGTGTCCTGGGTCTTTGGCTCAGTAGTGTCCAAGGCCCTCGGGCTGTCAATGAGTGACCCCGACGGGCTCGCTGATATCGGAGCCAAGTTCCGGTCAAGCATCTAGCGGCGGAGCAGTACACTCGCTCCGCAGTCAAGAGTCCACCGGCTCTGATCTCATTGGAATCTGAGGGCCAACGTGCATAGTTTCGATTCACGGGCTGAGCGAACGCTTGAGTTGGCGATCGACTACGTCCGGAATCGATTGGCCCAGGAGCCGATTCCACTTGACCACTCGGCGACTCTGGCTGAGCTACTGGTAGCCGCACCGGGACTGATTGGGGAGGACCCAGTCGATCCGGAAATCGTCTTCGAGCAATACGAATCAGTCATTGCGAAGGCTGTGATCTCCGCGGATAGCGAACGCTTTCTGTCGTTCATCCCGTCGGCTCCAACGAAGGCATCATGCCTGTTTGACATGGTGGTGTCGGCCTCCGCCCTGAACGGCACCTCGTGGCTGGAGTCCGCGGGCGCGATCTACGCGGAGAATCAGGCACTTCGAGTCATCGCTGACCAGGCGGGTTTCGGACCTGATGCCGGGGGGTGTTTCGTCAGCGGGGGTTCAGCTGGAAATCTGTCGGCGCTCACTGTGGCCCGAGATGTCGCACGAGCGAGACGCGGTGATAGGGCCAGAATGCGAATTCTTGCCAGCGCTGAGGCGCATTCTTCGATCAAGAACACAGCCTCCATTCTCGATTGTGACATCGTCCCAGTACCGATCTGGCACGGGCGCCTCGAAGGAGATGCACTTCGTGCTGCAGCGGCAGCAGATTCTGATCCCGACACCATTTGCGCCGTAGTCGCAACTGCAGGGACCACCAACGCTGGCATCATTGATGATCTCGCTGGCGCTGCAGAGGTCGCCCATCGATATGGCTGGTGGTTTCACGTCGATGCTGCATACGGCGGCGCTGGTCTGTTCGCGCCAAGTGTCCGGCACCGGTTCACCGGAATCGAACAAGCAGACTCGATGATCGTGGACCCGCATAAATGGCTGTTTTCGCCCTTGGACTGTGCGGCACTCATCTACGCCCACCCGAACAAAGCGAAGGCGGTGCACACGCAAGACGCCTCCTATCTCGACTCAATCCGCGTGAATGACGCTGAATGGAACCCGACTGATTTTGCGTACCATCTGTCGAGGCGCGCACGTGGCCTGGCGACGTGGTTCTCCATGGCGGTCTATGGGCTCGCCGCATACCGAGACGCTGTGGAGTCCTCCTTGAAGACCGCAGCCCAGATTGCGGATCGGATCGAGAACTCCCCGCACCTGGATTTAATCTGTCGACCTGATCTATCGATCGTGATGTTTCGTCGTCGCGGATGGAGCGAGGCCGAGTATCAGGACTGGTCAATGCGCCAACTAGAAGCCGGAACAGCGTTTGCCATGCCATCGCAATGGGAGGGTGAGCCGATGATGCGATTCGCGATTGTGAATCCCAGAACCACGCTGGCGATGCTTGACGAGATTCTCGACACGCTCGGATAACAGTCTGAGCCTTGGAATACTCTGCAATGGTGAACTCGTTTCAGAGTGATGGCGCGATACGCGCACGCGGAGGGTTCGGTCTTCGTCTGGCCGTGGGCTCGACGATGCTCGCGCTGCTGTGGTTGAGCTCTGGAGATGGACCTGTTGCGTCTCAGGAAGCCGCAACGCAGGACCCGGCACTCGTCGATCGACTCGCTCGGGCGACGAAAGCACGGGAGGCAGCAAGCGAAACCCTTGCTAGCAAACGGGCAACGTATGAGGCTGAGTCAGCTCAGGCGAATCAGCTTTCTGCGGACCAAGCTCAGATCGCCGCCGAACTTGAGGTCGCGCGTCGAGAGCTCCGTGACACGGTGGTGCGAGCATTCGTCGATTCGGGCGGCGGTGATCAAGTCCTGCAGATCTTGGCGGGCCAAGATCCAGCTGATGCCAGCCGACGCCTGTACTTCGGAACCAGCGGCGCCACTGATATCGCCGACAAGGCCGACCGCCTCAAGGCGTTGAAAGAGGGCAACGATCCCGAGCTTGCGCGGCGAGCCGAACGGCTCGCCGATCTGAGCCTTGCTGTTACCGAGGCGGAGAACTCACTGGTACAAGCAAGCGCGCAGGAGGCCGACGCCGAGCGTGCTCTCGCACAGGCGAGCGCAGATCAGGCGCTTGCGGCCGCTCAGGCCGCCCGAGAGAAGAACTCGGGCCGGGACGGTGAGACGTCCACCAGTGGCTCCCCAGCGGCTCC
>DORQ01000342.1 GCA_003514205.1 Acidimicrobiaceae bacterium | reverse complement strand
TGGGCGCGAACCGGTTCGGGGTCGTCGGGCACACCCGACGCGATGGATCGGGCGCGAGGCTACCGGTCGGCGTACATGCAGGATCGGCGGGAGAAGATCGCGGAGAAGCTGCTCGATCTGACCGAGCGGAACCTTGATCTGGCGGAGCGTGAGACCGACCCGCGTAAGCGGCAGGCGCTGAGCCAGGCGGTCGATGCGTCGATGCGAGCGTATACGAACGCGACGAAGACCGACCTGGTGCTGGCGGAGCGGGAGCAGATGCAGGGCGCGACCTCGATGCTGGAGCAGGTGTTGGTCGTGGCCTCGTCTGTGGTCAGTGCCACCGTGTCGAGCGCTCCCCCACGCCCAGGGCTGATCCAGGAGTGACTGAGCAGTGCTGGGCGAGCAAGCCAAGAACCGGCCCAGGTGCCGCTTTCGGGCGGTAGTTCGTCTGCTCGTCCATCACCGCCAAATCGCTAAGTGTCCGACCAGAAAGTTACACTGCGAAGATGAACGTCTCACCACACAATGTGCTACTTCAAGCGGTTCACGTACTTCATCAACGTGGAGCGCACCGAGTCCAAATATTCCCGTACTTCTATGCGACGGGGCATTGGCGGTGCCCGATCATCATCGATGGTCAAGATCCTTACAAGCGTGAGCACAGCAATGGTTTGCTCTATTCGGAAGCGATGGGGTGGACTCTACCGGGTCGCGGCGATGAAGAAGGCCCGGCTGACCCTGAGCTTGAAGCGGACTACATCTGGGCAGAGTTAACCTCGGAAGAGCGTGACCTCGCGCGAGTTCCGGACCCAGATTACGTCGCTTGGTATGAGGCAATGCTCGATGAGCTTCCTCAGGGCTCAGTCCCATATCTGTTCGCGGACGAGCCGGGTTCTCCCTACGAGGAAGGTCGGGTAGGGTTCTCCTGGTCTAGCGAGAGCGGAGAGTATCGCGAGCGAGGAGCCTCCCTGCCACCGGGAGACTCTCTCGATTTCTTCCTCAACCAGCGCTAATAATGACCTGAGGCATGGCGGGCCGCTCGATTTTTCCGCCTCTCCCGCGAACTGGGAGATGAGCGACGGCACGAAGTACCTGAGCGACCCCGCGAGTTCAAAGGAGCCCCTACCGAGCCTCGAGGGAATGCCGGCGGTGACGCTTACGATGCGAACAGAGCCTGAGCGCCAGATTCTCACGGCAACTCGCCGGACTCACCTAACAGACGCCAGCGAGCCTCGATCCCATGCCTGTGCTCAAGAGCCTTCGAGCTCTCGGACCCTAGCTCTCGTTGCGTCTACCGTCGGCTCTTGCCCGCAGAAAGCACAGATCGCCCGAGAATCGCTCCTGCCCCGAGTAGAACAAGCACACCTCCGAAAATCAGCGCAAGATCGAACGGCTGAGAACCTGTTGCAGCAAGCTCATCCGGAACACCGGGACCAGGCTGGGGGCAAGCTGCCTGAGCCTCTTTTGGCGTGAGGGTTCGCTCTCGCACCTCAGTGACCACCGCGGCAGTGTCCGGGTCCAGCACCCAGGCCTGCCCGCTCTCATCCCAAATGTGGCCTGTCGTCGTGACTTCTCGGGTTTGCTCGACGCTTTCCGCGCACTCGCCGATCGTCCCATCAACCCAGGCGGTAGTGCTGACCATGGGAGCAGGCTTCGGAGGAACTTTCGAGTACAGTGCGATCTGGGGTAAGTAGACTGAACCCCAGCCTGTGATTGGCCCGGCCAGTTCGCCCTGGGTGTCCAACCAAGAAGCAGAGGCGTTCATGTAGAAGCTCTCTTCGGCTGTGCCGACATGTGCGGGGGTCACACCACTGATTGCCATGTTGAGCACATTGAAACCATCTTCTTCACCAGGCTGAACCGGCCCGATAGGGGTATTCCCAGTGGTTGAAGTGTTGAACGTTGCAGTTACGATCAGACGATCTGGAAGCGTGACGTCAAGCGCAGAGAAGTCGAAGGCCTCCACAAACAACAACCCGGGGAAACACTCGCCCGACACCTCATCAAGATAATCACCTTGGATACTGCAGTCATCTGGGGTAGCCGAAGGGCGGTACGGAACGAACACATTCTTCGTCACTGTGGCGATGAGATCTCCGACGGCACCACCAACGCCCTCTTCATACAGGTTCGCTGTAATCGGGTGAGTGAATCCCGTGCCCGGCGTTGTCACGCAAGGGTTGGCCGATAGGTGATAATAACCTTGCTCACACGCCCAACTGACGAAACCGATCTCTACGCGATCCAACTCCCGCAATGAACCATCCAACACAACAACAGACCCATATTCGTGGATTTGCTGAGTCTCGAAAGCAAGACTGGGAGTAGAGGGCGGCTTCGGATCGAACGTCGTGTCATATAGCGCGACATCATCTCCCGCTTCCGCAGCCATCGCCGACGTTGGGCCAAAAGCGACGATACTGCTGACGCCCAGCACCGCCGCGATGCCGACCGTAAGCAATGATCTCAATTTCATGCTGTTCCAGCTTCCCCTACGTCAAAAGGTAAAGTTTTGGCTGCAGACGACGTAGGTTTGACTGCATAGTTGCCCAAAGATAGAACCCACGTTAAACCATAGCCTGAGTAGCGGTTGCGCGGGGCGTGCCAGCAACACATTCAAGCCTGAGGCCTTGATCCACTCGCGCCCGGCGCAGATCCGCAGTCTTTCAATCCAAGAATACCCACTGACGATCTGCGCAAAAGGTTCAGCTAAAACTTGAAGAACGAAAAAACCACCGCTAACTGAACTTCGTAGCGTCGGTTACCCGGTCGCGCTGCGATGCGACCCATGGTGATTGGAACTCAAAGCACCGAGAAGAACTCGCCGGGCTTGACGCCTAGCGCCAACGCCACCCGATACCAAGAATTGAGACTGCCCGGCGTCTCCCCATGCTCTAAGGCCACCACAGTTCGGCGGTCGATCCCAGTCAGTTCGGCCAACTTGTCGAAGGTCAGTTTGCGTTCCTTGCGCAAGACCCGCATCTGCTGACGCAACCCCTCGTAGTTGGGGTCGCAGCCAGAAGAGTTCACTCAACTAGTCCATCCCGGCGCGCTCCTCTCAACAGTGGTAAAAACCCCACTAAAGTGAATAATTCACCACCAGCGAACGGTGAACCACGGGAGGAACACGGAGTGACCAAGGAAGATCGCATTTCACAAGCTCAGGCCGCATACGACCACGCACTCCAGCAGGCGCAGTCCGCACCCTCGATGTACACCAGACGGGAGTTGAAGCGAGCCGACAAAGCGCTGAAAGCGGCGAAAGCTCCGGGCTGGATCAAGTGGGTGGCGCTCGGGATCGTTGCACTCGTTGTTCTGATTGTCGTGATTGTGAATGTGGCGAACGCAAGCCAGGGCGACAATGCAACCGAGGCATGCATCGCGCAGCTGGAGCAGACGCTCAGGGAGGCGGGCTCTGACCGGCAGGTCACCGCTGACGAGCGGGCGGCGTGCGCCGATCCCGAGCGGCGTGACTGGATTCTCAACCAGGAGTAATCACTCGTGGAGTCGTTCGAGCAGTTCGTCGCGTTGGCGATGGAGGAAGAGGGCCTCGTCGTCTCGGGCGCACTCAAGTTTCCCGTGCGCCGTCTCACTCGCAAGCAGGGCTACGAGGAGTGGCAGACTCACGGCTACGAGGTCGATCTGGTCGGTGCTAACTCCGAGCGTCTGGTGCTCGCCACTGTCAAGTCGTTCTTCGGTTCGCGCGGGGTCGTCTCCGATCACGTCATGGGCGAGAAGGGCTACACGAGTTGGTACGCGCTGCTGAACCAGCCAGACATCCGCGACGGCGTTGTCAGAGGCGCGTGCGAGCGGTTCGGGTACGCGGTGGAACAGATCGAGATGAGGCTCTACGTCGGCAAGTTCGCCGGGGGCACTCACGAGACCCGCATCCG
>DORQ01000207.1 GCA_003514205.1 Acidimicrobiaceae bacterium | reverse complement strand
ACTCGCGGATCTCGCTCCCGACGGGTTCAGCCACGGGGGAGGCGGGTAGCTCGGCAGCGCCAGACCCAGCGCGGGAGGTGGAGCGAGGCAACCTTGACCTTGCCTATCAGTGGTCACAAGGAAGAATCGGCGGAGCCGGTTGGGTGACTGGGCTAGCGACGAGTTCGGGCGGTGGTGGCCGAATCTACGCACGAACCGATGTGGGCGGGGCATACCGGTGGTATGGCGAGTCGCAAGAATGGAAACAGATGATCCGCGCAGACCGTGTGCCGGGAGCACTTGGTTCGGACTACGTGGTCGAGTCGATTGCGGTCAGCCACTCTGACCCAGACACGGTCTACCTTGCCACTGGTGACGATGCTCCCCCCGGCAACGGCGAGTTGAGCCGCACCGGTTGGATTCTCGTGAGTCGAGATGGGGGCGCTTCCTGGGTGCGGTCGCGCCGACCGTTCCATATCTCGGGCAATGGCGCATTTCGGCAACGATCCGAGCGCCTCGCAGTCTCGCCCACAGATCCGAATTTGGTGCTGTTCGGATCTCGGCGCGAGGGGCTCTGGCGATCCAGCGATGGCGGACTCAACTGGGAGCAAGTGCCAGAGTCGGAGGTGCCGGCAGGGGTCCAGCGATCTGAAGAGGCGTCACCGGGTATCTCGTTCGTTTCGTTCGATCCTGAGGATGCTTCAGTGGCCTACGCGGGAGTCTCTGGAGACTCGGTGTATCGGTCCTCGAACGGCGGACAGTCGTGGACAAGCGTGGGGCCACAACTGGCTGAAGAGTTCGGTGCCTTTGAGGGCACAGTCGTGGACGGTTTGCTCTTCGTGAGTATGAACGGACTCGATGGAGCCGCTGTTGGTTCACTCCAGCGCTATGACCCAGAGCGCGGGCGTTGGTCAGATATCACGCCCGAATCGGATCGGACTGAATGGTCCGTTGCTGTTCAGCCGACCCAGCCGGACCACTTGATTGCGATGGATTCCTCAGGTTCAAACGGCAGCGTCTGGCGAAGCACCAATGGCGGTAGGACGTGGACTCAGCCTGAAATCAGCACCAGGTCCCCTGATATCGGCTGGATAGATGCCAGTGACATTTTCACCTGGCTCAGCGTTGGCCGGGTGCTCTTCGACCCTGTGGACCCAGACCAGATCTGGTTCGCTGAGGGGATGGGTGTTTGGACTGCGCGTTCAGTGTTCTCCGGTGATCAGCTTGAACTGGTGGTCACCTCGCGGGGAATCGAGGAATCGATTGTGAGCGACCTGCTCGCGGTTGGGACGTCCTCCCCAGTCTCGGCCATTGCGGATCGCCAAGGGTTTCTTCACGAGAACCTCGACCAGTATCCGCGCCTACCGCTCGTAGATGACACGTTCGCGGGTGGAACCGACGTGGACTACAGCGGCGGCGACCCAACGGTGGTGGCCTGGGTTGGTGCCGAATACCAGCGCTACTGGGACGACAAGCGTGAGTCGCGGGGCGCGATTTCAAGAGATGGGGGAGCGTCCTTCTCTCGGTTCGAGAATCTGAGCCCCCAACAGTTCGGCGGGAACATAGCAGTGAGTGCGGGAGACGCAGACAACCTCGTGTGGCAACCGAGCTACTACCTTTCAGCCTGGGAGTACACCGACAAACCCAAGTCCACTTTTGTGACCACAGACGGTGGCATCAACTGGACGGAACTTCCTGATGTGGGTGGGTATCGTCGCTACCACCGACTGATGTGGTGGTTCACCCGCACGGCCTTGGCGGCTGATCGATTCGAGCCGCACACGTTTTACCTCTACGACGACGAGCAGCATTTCCTTCGCAGTACCGACGGCGGAATGAACTGGGAGGAGCGGCCGTTCTCTCCCCCGTGCACAGAGGCCAATGAGTGTCATATCTTCGGTGAGATTGCGGGATCGCCAACTGAACCAGGGGTGTTGTGGGCAAGTGCTGGAACCGCTGGCCTCTTCCATTCCGGTGATGCCGGAGCGACCCCGTGGATTCGATCGCCAGGTATCGAGTCGGTTGTTGCTTATGGGTTTGGTGCGGCAGTAGAGCAAAGCGGGCCTGCGGTGATCTATCTATACGGACGCCAAACTGGCGACCAAGCCAATGGCTACTTCCGCTCAATTGACGATGGGCTGACCTGGGAATTGATCGGTCGGCACCCACTCGGCAACTACCTGAATGTCACCTCGATTACCGGTGACCTCCGAATTCCAGGCAGGGTATACGTCGGTACCAGCGGCGGGGGTTTCCTCTACGGAGATCCTGTTGGGAGCGATGCCCGATGAAGATCACCTACGTGATGACACACCATCCACGAACCGCTCAGACCTTCATCACTGCGGAGATCCTTGGGTTGAGGGCTCGGGGATTCACCGTCGATACGATCGCAATGAACTCCCCGGACGCTTCGCAGATTCGTACTGCATGGGATCGCCAGGAGCAGAACTCGACGCTGTATCTCAAGAATATTGATCCGCGAGATATCGCGTATGCGGTTGCGCTCATCGCCGCCCACCCTCGTGCGGCGCGTGCTGTGTCGACCATGGCACATCGGTCGGCAGCTCCGGAACGGCGAGCGGCCATGCTGCGGAGGATCCACTTCGCTGAAGCCGTGGTGGTGTGGGCCGAAACGGTGCGCTCAGGATCAAAGCACCTTCACGCGCATTTCGGCCAGACTCCATCCACGATCGCGTGGCTTGCAGCAGAACTCGGGCGAAGGACGGGAGTGGGAGCTCGAAGTTGGTCGTTCACGGTTCATGGCCCGAGTGAGGTGCTCGATCGACATGAGTCGTGCATCCCCGAGAAGCTGTCCAGCGCAGACATGGTGTTCGCAGTATGCGAATACACCAGGGGCGCGATCCTGAGATGGAGTCCGGACCACAGCGCTACCGTCAGAATTCAGCGCTGCGGATTGCCTAAGGAGTTCTTGGCAGCTGCTAGCGAGCAAGTCGCAACGCTGCCAGTCAGGAAGCCGAATCATGTCGTTGCGATTGGTCGGCTTGTGGAGGCGAAGGGATTTGGTGTTCTCATCAAGTCGATCGGTGCTGCCCGAGACGCTGGAACGGTGATCACTGCTTCGATCATCGGCGAGGGTCCTGAGCGCAGTTCGCTCGAATCGCTCATCAGGGAACTTGACCTCGGGGCCCAGGTCTCGATTCTTGGTGAGCGAGACTCAGCTGGAGTCATCGACGCGCTGTTGAGTTCGACGGCGTATGTTCATCCGTCGTTCGATGAAGGGTTGCCCATCTCGATCATGGAGGCGATGGCCTTGCGAGTGCCGGTGGTTGCCACGGCGGTGGGAGGTGTTCCCGAACTCGTTGTTCATGATCACACCGGGATCCTTGTCGCCCCCCGGGATGTGGAATCCTTGGTGGCGGCCTTGATCAGAATATGCGACCCTTCACACGAGAGCTGTGCAGCTCGCGAGGAGATGGTTGAAGCCGCAGTGGTTCGGGTGAAGGAGTTCCATGGGGCGGGTCCCTTGCTGGACGAGCTAGCAGCATGCTTCGGCGCGTTGCTGGAGGACGAAGATGTCGCCCGTCGCTAGCCCTTCAGCCTCAGGCCCGTCAGCTCCGAAGCGATCTGTCGCGCGCGTGGCCGGCAAGCTGGACCTAGAAGCCCGATGGTCGCTCAGTAACCAGTTCCTTCAACTGGTCTCATCAGTAGCGGGGTTTCTCCTCCTTGGTAGAGCCTTGGGTCCGAGTTCGTATGGGTTTCTTGCTGCGGTTGGCGGGGTGGTTGCCCCCTTCTCAGCGTTCACGGCGGCAGGGATTTCGTCGGCGGTGTATGAGTCGATCGTCCGTGACAATGAAGAAGTCCAGCGGATGGCCGGGACGTATCTCTCCCTGGCGGCAGTGTCTGGAGTCGGGTTGTCATGTGTCGCAATGGCCCTTGGCCTGAGTTTGCTCACGCGTGTGAATCTCGTTGCGCTGAGTCTGCTCATTGTCAGCGACCTACTCATCAACGCGCTGTTGACCACGCTGATAGCCGTCATTCAGGCGACTCGAGGCTTCATTGCGGCGACGCAGTCGCGAATGGTGACCTACCTTCTCCGAATCTCGGGCGTCGCACTGCTCTGGGGCACTGGATCAGTGACCTTGTCGAACGTTGGCATCATGCAGACAGTGGTGCTTGGTTCCCTCGTTGTTTGGAACTTCTTGAGGCTTCGGCCGATCCTTGATGGATGGGTTCGATTCAGGAAGTTCTCGAAAGGACAGGTGGCAACGGTCTCGCGGTACGCGCTGTCGACCTCGGCCTCGAACATTCAGAATGACGGCGACTATGTAGCGTTGAACCACTACGGGCATCATTCCGTTGCTGGCCTCTACGGCGTGGCCTACAAGCTGGTTCAAATGGGACTCTTGCCAGTACACGCTCTGGTGGATTCCACACATCTCGATTTCCTGCGTATGCCGAACCGCTCAGCGGCCATTCGCAAAGCGGCGCGGTTGTCTGGGGCAGGGGTGGCGTACGGCCTCGTCTTCATCCTGATCGCCTTGGCGATTCGGCCGCTGATTAGGCCGCTCTTCGGCAGTGAGTTCGCCGGAGCAGCAGACATGATCCCGTGGCTGGCACCACTGGTGATGCTCAGAGCGGCCAGTGCATTCGCGCTGAACGCACTGATCTCGGCACGACGGACTCGATCGAGAGTGGCGGCGAATCTCATCGCTGCGGCGACGAGCGTGCTGCTGTACATCCTGCTCGTTCCAGAGCATTCCTGGAGGGGCGCAGTGACTGCGACCATCATCAGCGAGATCGTGTTGGCCGCCGCGGCCTGGGCGGCGCTGCTGTTTCCAGCGCGAAATGAGACTCGCCGCGGCGGCGACGTGCTGGTGCGAGGAACTACCGCAACGAGGCAATCATGACGTCAACCGAGAAATCTGCGAGCGGGATCTTGCGACCTTCAGTTCCAAGTCCACATCGACTCAGAATCATCGTCGCAGTATGTACCTATCGACGAAACGAGCCGCTTGCGACGCTGCTGACCTCCTTGATTGCATGTGCTGAGGCGGTGTCAGGCGAGGCAAGCGTTGGCGTCGTGGTGGTCGATGACAACCCCGATGGTGACGCGAAGGAAGTTGCTGAGGACTTTGATTCAAGATTCGAGGACGGCGTTACCTATCGACGTTCCGGCAAGGGAAATATCTCGATAGCCCGGAATCTCGCGCTGAGCACTGCCGCTCCAGTGGCGGATTGGATTGCGCTGACAGACGACGATTGTGAGGCCCCAAAAGAGTGGCTGAAGGAGTACTTGAAGATTCAGCAGCAGTTTGACTGCGATGTTGTCACCGGCCCGTTGGTGCTTCGTGCCCCGACCGACGCTCCGCGTTGGGTGACTGATCAACCGTTCTTTGCGGATGCCCAATTCACTGACAACGACGGCGCCGAGAAACTGGAAGCGGCTACCAACAACTCCTTCTATCGAGCGTCACTGTGGGAGAGAGAGCCCCGTGTCCGGTTCCGTGAGGACCTCGGTGTTCTTGGGGGCGAGGATATGGTCTTCTATCGCACGCTTCAGCGTTCTGGTGCTCACATCCGCTTTGCGCTCAACGCAAAGGTGTACGGCAACGAGCCCTCGGACAGGTGCACCTTCCGCTCCCAGGTGAAGTCCAGGTTCTGGCTGGGAAACTCCGAATACATCACCAACCGAGTACTGCAGGATGCAACGGCGACTCGGCTGGTGCTTCGGGGCGGACGTCGCCTTGGAGCGGCCCTGCTTCGACCTATTTCGAGGGGATTGACAGGTTTGCCACCACAATGGAGGTACTCCGTCGCGTGCGTTGCACGCTCTCTCGGGTTGCTCTGCGGCCCACTAGGCGTGCGCTGGCGGCACCACTGAGGATTGCGGAATGGGAACAACTGGCTCTGGAGTGGCAACAGTGGCGGCCCCTGACGCTGTGACGCGCCCTTCCTCCTGGTCCAGATTGCGCCTCGATCGGAATTCGGTGTTCGCACTGCTCAGCCTGACGGCAGCGTCGGTGTGGCTGTGGCACAGCTTTGGTCTGATCTCCGCAGTGCCACCAACAGCAACAAACATTGCGCTGGGAATACTGGTGCTGCTCCTGTTCCTTGCTGCTCCTCGGGAAACGTGGAGAATGGTGCCGATTTCCATCACGGTGTTGCTGCTGATCCTGGATTGGTCCCTGACGTGGTTCTATACCAACAACAAGGGCGCTTGGATCGGGGTGATGAAGGTCGATCTGGTCTTGTTGATCGTGGCCGTGGCGGTGATGTCAGTAGTCCCGTTGGAACGGTTACGCCAGGTGGGCCTTGGTTGCTTCATAGCAATTGTCGGGTTCACCTTCATGACGTTGGCCATCGATCCATCGACGCTCTCGAACCCCGACCCGGTGTTTGGGGGAGTGGTGTCTGGGTGGCGCGGCCCGTTCATTCACAAGAACATCATGGGCTCATTCATGGTGTTCGGCTATTTCACGACCTGCATCTTCGGCAACAAGTGGTTGCGAATCGCCTTGTTTCCACCGGTGGCGATTCTGGTAGTCATGTGCGAATCAACAACGGTTCTCTTGCTTGCGATCGTGGTGACGGGAATGTTCTATTGGCTTGGTGGGTTCCGCCGGGTTGAACCGCGAGCGAAGCTGGTCTACCTCGCAACCACGTCCGCAGCGGCGTTCATTGGCCTCCTCCTGTGGGAGAAGTACTCAGATCTCCTGTTCCGAGCGGTTGGCAAGGACCCCTCCCTCACGGGGCGAACCAAGATCTGGGAGCAAGTGTGGCTGGCGATAGACAAGCACCCATGGATTGGCTGGGCGCCTGGCTCGGTGTGGGTCGATCAGTCTCGTACTCCAACTCGGGAGATCCGAGAGGCATTGGGGTTCGTGATCTTCCACGCGCACAGCGGCTATCTGGAGTATCTCCTGAATTTCGGCAGGATAGGACTTGCGATCTATGCCCTGATGGCCATTGCACTTTTTCGCGATGCCCGGCGCCTGATGGACTACGACCTCAACGCTGGACGGTGGGGCATCTGTGTTCTTGTGATGCTGCTGGTGATGTCGATTGGCGAGCTCGGCACCACTTCGTCCTGGCTGGCTATCACGTTGATGGTCCGACTCGTGATGCAACGGCTCCTGATTCAGCATCGCGGTCCGACTGGGTCGACCGTCAAGGCATCCAGGGCGCCTCGCACGGACAGGCAGTTGTTGACTTCAGGCCATGGGCACTGAGATGGCCGAGCAGTCAGGAGATCCGGGATTCGTTGAGCGTCGGAAACACCCGCGGACCGTGTTCGGCTCGGCGCCCTCGTATGAAGGTGCGCTGGGATCGCTTGCAGGGGATGTGCAGCGAGGGAACCGCTCTCCGATCAAGGGCGTTGTTTCACCAGCGAACCCGTCGGCACAGGCGACAACCTGGGCATTGCTCGCGCCGTTCTTGAACTCGGAATCAGATCGGTGGCTACATAGCTACCTAGATGAGACTCAGTTTCGTTTTGCGGCCCTACCGTCGCTCAAGACTGAGGAGAATTGGCATCATCGGAATCGAGACAGATCAGGGCTGCGCGACTGGAAGGCCTACCTTCGGGACTCGCATCGCGCATTCCGGCCGGACATCGATGGGATCATCACCGTATTCCCGCAACTGGCTGTAACCGCAGGACTCGAGAAGCGCCTGCGGCGATCCTCAGTCCCAGTCCTCGCGTGGTTCTTCAACGCCGAGATCGCGGAGCAATGGCGCTACAACGTCGCTGCGCGGGCACTCAGCCGTGTGAATTCATTTGTAGTTCACACAACTGAGGAATGTCGGGTCTACCCAACTCGATTTGGCCTACCGGCAGAACGGTTTCACTTTGCACATCTGCAATATGGCGGCCGGATCTCCACGGTTGAAGAGGAGGGCGAGCAGCCCTTCGTGTTCTCCACAGGCTCGGGGTATCGAGACTATGGGACCTTCTTTGCTGCGCTCGCCAAACTTGGGTACCCAGCGAAAGTGCTCGCCGGGCCCCGCGTTCTGCGCGGCCTGCAACCCCCTCCCAATGTCACGATCCTTGATCAGATCCCAAAGTCGCAGATTCATGACCTGGTGCGTGCCGCCCGCGTCAATGTCTTGCCATTGAGCGACGAAGGGGTGTGCGCTGGAGGGGTGACGGTGGTCGAAGCGTTTCGGCACGGTCGAGCGTTGGTTGCAACGGAACGACGAGGTGGCGAGGACTACCTCATCGACAATCAGAACTGCCTCACGTCAGCGCTGTGCGATGTTGACGAATTGGCGGAGCGGATCGAAGCAATGTGGGTTGACGCAACGTTGCGGGAACGTCTCAATGCCGGGGCCCTCGCTTTTGGTCTAGAACACTGCACAGACGAGGTCGCCAGCAACGCGCTTCGGGGGCACCTCGAGGCGCTGTCATGACCTCACAGTTGCGCGTGGCGATCGCGCTCTCAGGATTTCACCGGGTTCATCGCGGGGCCGAGAACGCACTGCTTGCAATTGCAAGTGAGTTGCAGAATCAAGGAGTGGACGTCACGCTGTTCGGTGGCGGACCACGACCTGGAACCAAGGCCGAAGCATCGAACCAGCCCCGATACGTGTCACTGCCCACACGATCGAGAGTGGACCTCGAGCATCTGCCGACACCGAGGGCTCTTGTTCCTGACGCCATGGCTTGGGAGGACCTGCTTTTCAGCGCAAAGCTACTGAAAGCGTTCCAACCTGGGTCCTTCGATGCAACCATGACCTGCGCATACCCGTGGACCAGTTGGGCGTTGCGATCCGCTTCGCGACTTCGCCCTCGCACCGCTCGCCCCGCCCATGTGTTCGTCACCGAGAACGGAGACTGGCCTGCATTCTCAAACGATCGGGAGTTTCGGCTGTTCTCCTGCGACGGTCTGGTGTGCACCAATCCTGAATACTTCGAACGCAACGCAGAACACTGGAACGCGACCCTGATCCCCAATGGTGTGGACCCGGAACGGTTCGCTCACAGCAACACCCTTCGCAAACGTCTTGGGCTCGACCCGACTGTTCCAGTCGTGTTGATGGTCTCGGCCATCGCGGCGAACAAACGGGTGGCGGAGGGGATTCGTGCGGTTGCCTCGCTTGAGGGTGTGACACTCGTCGTGGCTGGCGACGGACCTGATCGAACAGAGGTGGATGCGCTGGGATCGGCGCTCTTGGGTGAGCGCTACCACCGCCTGACCATTCCCCTCGATGAGATGCCGAGTCTGTACCGGAGCGCCAACGTGGTGCTTCACTTGGCCCTCGATGAGTCATTCGGAAATGTGTACATTGAATCGCTCGCGAGCGGGGTTCCGCTGGTCGGACCTGACCTCGCACACACTCGGTGGATTTTCGGTGAGGATGCGCTCCTCATCGACACAGGCGAGATCTCCTCGATCGCTTCGGCACTTCAGCGCGTCATTGACGGCAGTTGGTCGCTGCCCAGCGGCGCAGTAGAGCGTTGCGTTGAGCGGTTCTCCTGGGAATCGATCGGTCGGCAGTATCGAGAGTTCCTCGTGCAGGTGGTTGAGCGCCGTCGGAGCTGATTGCCAACGGGCAGCGCTTACTGAAACACTCAGTGGATGGAACCAACCTCGATTCTCCACAATGCCAATTGCAGCACCTCACGAGCAGCTATCGAGGCCGCCGCTGATCTTGAAGCGCCGACAGAGGTTCGTCACTACCTCAAAAAGCCGCTGACCAAATCAGAGTTGCGGGATCTGCTGGCCATTCTTGAAGACCAGCCTCAAGACCTCGTTCGCCGGGATGGCTATTTCGTCGAGCAAGGCTTGACAGAGTCAGATATTCAGACCGCTGAGCAGGTGGCAACAGTGTTGGCAGCGCATCCTCGTTTGATGCAGCGACCGGTGTTGCAACGCGGGAACCGGGCCATCATCGGCCGACCCAAGGATCGTGCCCGGGAGTTCCTTGCGGAGGCCTAGCAGAGGGCCGGGCGGAGGCCTAGCCGAGGGCCGGGCCGCGGTCTGCCCACGGCCTGGCCAACCTGCGGGTCGAACCGCCCTGAAGTAGCCCTACTCTCCGAAGGACGCCGCGGGGGC
>DORQ01000240.1:2381-3318 GCA_003514205.1 Acidimicrobiaceae bacterium | reverse complement strand
CTGGGGCCGACTGCCTCGGCACCGCCCACCGCCAGGGTGCCGCGTCGGTACACCAGTTCGAGATTTTGCCCCAACCCGTGACAGGGCGACCCGCAGCAAACCCGTGGCCGACCTTTCCCATGAGCTACAAGGTCACCTCAGCGCATGCCGAAGGCGGTGAGCGGGTCTACAGCGTCAATACTGAAGCATTTCTCGGCGACGAGAACGGACATCTCACTGGGCTTCGTTACCACGAGGTTGAGCAACGTTTCGACGAGGGGCGGATGTCGTTCGCTAAGGTCGAAGGCTCTGATATCGAGTTGCCCGTCGATCTGGTATTTCTCGCTATGGGTTTCGTTGGCCCCGAACACAACGGGCTCGTGACCGAACTCGGTCTTGATCTCGATGAGCG
Organism: Acidimicrobiaceae bacterium; assembly: GCA_003514205.1. Lineage (GTDB taxonomy): Bacteria > Actinomycetota > Acidimicrobiia > Acidimicrobiales > Microtrichaceae > UBA11034. The sequence goes on along the minus strand of DORQ01000240.1, from coordinate 2,927 downwards.
GGGCAACGTGGCACGAGATTCCTCGTTCGCCACGAACCAACCGAACGTGTTCGTGGCTGGCGATGCTGGACGCGGTCAAAGCCTCATTGTCTGGGCAATTGCCGAGGGTCGGGCCTGTGCAGCGGCCGTCGACGCTGCGTTAATGGGTAGTTCAGATCTACCTCGGCCGATTCTCCCCTCGGACCGTCCACTGGTATAGCTGCCACCTCCGAGGAGGTGAAGCTGAACGATCGCAGTATGGAGTTCTTAAGGGTCTGAGGCCCGAGGTCGATAGATGGGAACGGGGTATCTCCCCGTCACCATCTCGGTGCTCACGAGAACTTCGGAGCGATATGCGATCTCAATGGCCACTGACCTACTACAGGTCGGCGTTGGTGGCATCTGCGGCCACCTCCGCCGCGTTGTGCGGTGTCCTGGCAGCTCGCGTCCTCAATGACGTGGCCCCTGGACTCCACTTCAGCAATCTCGGGCTCATTGCTGCGGTAGCGCTCAGTCTTGGGGTGTTCAACGCCGCGGGCAGAGCAATGAAGTCAGTGAGCCTGGAGA
>DORQ01000240.1:1011-2081 GCA_003514205.1 Acidimicrobiaceae bacterium | reverse complement strand
ACTGCCCGAGACGGGTGATGTGTCGTCGACAAGCGACCTCGATGCCGCCGCGATGATGCGCACCCAACTCCTCGTCGATCATCAAGTTCGCGTGATTGACTCACTTGTCCGTGACGAGTCCGATCCAACGAAGCTGGAGACGCTGCTCGCCCTCGATGCAGTGACGACACGTCTTCGACGTCGGACCGAATCCTGGCTTGTTCTCGCCGACTATGAGGCAACGAGAAGCCGCGCTGGCTCGGTGAGCATTGACGATCTCGTCAGAGTCGCCATTGGAGAGGTTGGCGATCCCTCCCGTGTCGATGCCGACTCGCTCGACACGGCGTCGACTCGGGGCGATGCGTCGATTCGCGGCGATGCGGCAGCTGATCTCGCTCACCTCCTGGCGGAGCTGCTGAGCAACGGAATTCAACACGGGCGAGCCGATGATGAGGAGCCTGTCGGCATCACCGTCATTGCTGGATCCCCTGCCGGTCAGTGCGAGATCATTGTGGCCGACCACGGCCCGGGAATGACCGCCGAACAGCGTGCTCGTGCGGAGGAATACATTGCGCGACCTCCGCTCAGCCCCAGTGGCCTCACGGGGCTAGGTCTTGCTGTTGTTGGCAAGATTGCGGCCCGAACTGGGTGCGAGGTGCAGTTCAGCGAGACCGAGGGCGGTGGGTGCACTGTTCGTGTCGGCGTTCCCGCGGCACTTCTCGTCAACGATCCTGTCGAGCCGTCGGTATCTGCTTCCAAACTCGGAGGTGCAGTACTCGGAGGTGCAGTACTCGAAGCCTCTGCGCTCGTGCAGGAAGCTCCAATGGCCGTCATTGCACGAAGCAGACCGCGACTTCACGCTCGCGAGGAGGGGTTGCGACTCCCGAGTTCGTGGGTCCCCGACCAACTGCCCCAGGCTGCTGCGCCCACCAAGCTCAAGCACATTCTTCCAACCGGGGACGTGTTTGAGGCTGCGCTCCGGAACCTCCTCCAGCGTGACGCTGGTCGTGACGGCAATCTGGGGGCCGCAGCAGAAGCTGGCACTCAAGCAGATACGGGCACCGAGTCCTCAGACCCGGACTGAGCAGCCT
>DORQ01000240.1:0-882 GCA_003514205.1 Acidimicrobiaceae bacterium | reverse complement strand
CGGACTGAGCAGCCTCGCCTCAGAGCCGTACTGTGCAGGGCCGACTCAAGCGCCTGAGACCGGCTCAATCCGCGGGCGATACGGCATCGACTGAGCTGGCTCGTAGCGAGCCGAAACCGTTGGCTCAGAGGTGTGGTCCGGAGGAGTGCCATCCAGAGGAGCGCCGTACTGGGGGGCGCCGTACGGGGGGGCGCTGTACTGGGGAGCGCCGTACTGGGGAGCGCTGTACTGGGGAACTTCGGCCTCCGTCACTGCATTTCGTTCGCTGGACAGGGCCTCGGAGATTCGCTCAGGGTCGTCGGGCATACCCGGAAGGTAACCCTGCACGAACTGGCAGCCAAGGACCCGCGCTCGCTCGTGCGAGGCGGCCTCCTCCACACCCTCGGCAATAGTCTGACAGCCGAGTTCCTTGGCCATCGCAACAATCGCCCGAGCGATTGCATCATCATGTGGGGTTGCGAGCCGTGCCGACACGAGACCCCGATCAAGCTTCAGATAATCGCAGCGAAGCCTTCGAAACATACCAAACGAGGAGGAATTCTCGCCGAACCGATCAATGGCCAGGCGCACACCGAGGGCCTTGCACTCTCGGAGCACTGCCCATACCGGCGAGTGCTCTGGAACCGCGCCGAGCCCGCCAAGTTCGAAACAGAGTTGGTGTGCCTCAATTTCAGCTCCAGCAATCAGCCGTTCGAGTTCGGCAACGAAGTTGACTGCCTCGAGCTGGCGAGTCGATACGTTCACAAACACGAGAAAGTTGCGCCCCTGACGACCTGTGTCGCGCCAGATTGCTAGCTGGCGACAGCATTCTTCGAGAACCCAGTGGCCCACCACTTCGATCATGCCGGTTGCTTCAAGCGCCGGAAACACCACTTCGGGTGC
>DORQ01000352.1 GCA_003514205.1 Acidimicrobiaceae bacterium | reverse complement strand
ACGCGAACCTGGTCCCGACGTGGGAGACGGTAGGGAACTCGGTCACCGATTCCGACATGATCCGGGCATCGGGCCGCACGGGTGCAATCGACCTTGATGCAACACGAGCGATCTCAACAGCGGTGAGTCGTCCGGACCTCGACGCAGGATACCTGCGAGTGGCGTCGCCCGGAAGCATTGGGGACAGAGTGTGGTTCGACGCCAACGGCGACGGCATTCAGGGTCCAACAGAGTCAGGTGTCACCGGAGTTAAGGTCGAACTCCGCCTACCTGGCGCAGATGGCTTGGTAGGAACGGCTGATGACGAGACGATTGCCACAGTCACAACCGATGCTGCGGGCGACTATTTGTTCAACGATCTTCCGGCGGGCAATTACTTCATTGGAGTCATGCCGCCAGTTGGCAGGGCGTTTACGTGGTCTGGTCAGGGAACGAATGGCACTGATTCTGACGTCAATCGAGTCTCGGGCCTTACTGGAATAGTGGCGCTAGCCGCCGGAGAGCATCGGACCGACATCGACGCGGGACTTGTTGATGCCGACCGTCTTGGTTTCGTTGGTGACAGGGTTTGGCTCGATACTGATCGAAACGGCCGACAGGATTCCGGCGAATCCGGCATCCCAGGTGCCACGGTAGACCTCCTCGGCGTTGGCGCCGACGGAATCATCGGTACTGCAGATGATGCACTCCTGGAGTCAACACTCTCGGCGAGCGGTTCCGGCCTTCAACCGCAAGGCGCCTACCTCTTTGAGAACCTGCCCGTCGGCAAGTACCTCGTCAGAATCTCGCCGCCGGCAGGCTACAGACTTTCGCCTCGAGCTTCTTCGGACGCGACCTCTGCCACCGACTCAGATATCGACCCCGTCACCAACCTCAGTGCTCGGATCGAGATTGAGGAGTCAGCGGCTGGCGGCGTGTCCGGTTCCACCTTGGAAATCGATGCGGGTGTCTATCCCGTTGGCGGAATTGGAGATCGGATCTGGAATGATCTGGACGGAGACGGCCGTCAAGATGCTGGCGAGGTGGGAGTTGCGGGAGTCAAGGTCCTCTTGGTGGACGCGTCTGGCGCGACGGTTGGAACAACCGTGACTGATAGCGCTGGCCTGTGGTCCTTCACTGGCATTCCGACTGGAAGCTACGAGGTACGTGTCGTGCTTTCCTCGTTGCCGGCTGGGTTCATCATCACTGGGGCAGCGAACGGCTGTGCTTGCGGAACTGATCGCGACAGCGATGCGGATCCAACCTCAGGAATCATCACGGGAATCCTGGTTCGTTCTGGTGAGGTGAATACCACCTTCGACGTTGGAGTGAGGCTCGCTGCGCCAGTCCTAGGTCTGGAGAAGTCATGGATCAAGAGCTCTGGGACCGAGCGCCCAGTGTGGGCCATTGACGTGGTCAACACGGGCAACGACCCAGCCGTGCTCGATATCGAGGTCAACGATCAGTTGCCAACTGCACTTCGGTACACGGGATTTGAGGGTGAGGGATGGAACTGCGCAGCAGAAGGGCAGCTCGTGAGTTGTAGCCATGCAGGTGTCGGCAGTGGGCAGGCGGTGCCTCAGCTGAGAATCGCAACGGACCGAGTTGGTGACGCTACTGGCACAATCACCAACGTTGCGTTCGTCCTCGGGTCTGGCGCGGAACGAACCCAAACCGCGGCAGAGGCCAAGGCGGATTTGGAGGTGCCTGCCGCCGATTCGCCTTTGATTCCCACGTCGCTCGCATTCACCGGCGGAAGCCTTCGCTACGTCCTCCTGGGTTTGGTGATGGCGGCAACTGGGGCGACGCTAGTGCGTCGTCGAAAGCGAATCGCGCAGAGGGCCTCTGGCGAATAGTCGCATCCGAGCACTGCGAAGGGACCCTGAGCGGAACCCTTCGCAGTGGACGCCCGAGTTCTGTGGGAAAGTGAGTTGGCATGATGAATGAGACATCGACCACTTCTCAGCCGGAAAGTACTAATCGAGGATGAGTGGGCCTGGTTCCAGCCAAACTGGGTCAAATCAGTCTGGAGCGAGTAGCTCCGATTCAAGAGAATCTGGGATCGGCCAATCCGGCAGCCGTCGAGCTGCATCTTCACTGGAGTTGTTTCTCGACTTGGCGTTCGTCTTCGCCATTTCGCAGATAGCGACCTACCTCGCTGAGCACCTCACCGTGGCCGGGTCCTTGCGAGCGTTGCTGCTCGCATGGTTCGCGTGGTGGCAATGGACTGCATTCACGTGGGCCGGGGCAACGATTGATTTGAAAGAGCGCGGCCCAATTCGCGTGATGGTGCTGTGTCTGGTGCCCGTGGTGCTGATCTGCTCGGTTGCCTTGCCGCGAGCTCTAGCTGACGAACCGCTGTGGTTCGCAGGTGCCTATTGCCTGATTCAGCTCTGGGTGTTGTCCATTCAGTGGGTCGCGACTGCGGCCAATCCTGAAGGGCAAGCGGCTCTTCGGAAATACGTGCCCCTCGCGGCCATCGCACCCCTAGTTCTTCTTGGCAGCGCATTTCTGCCGGAGACACCACGGCTGTGGGCATGGATCGTTGTGGCGATCATCTTTGCCGGGTCTGCGCTTGCCGCAGGCAGGGGAGAGGTCGGCGAATGGAGCGTTACGGCCAGCCATTTCGCCGAGCGACACAGCCTG
>DORQ01000306.1 GCA_003514205.1 Acidimicrobiaceae bacterium | reverse complement strand
ACGTGGTCGACGGCGACTACAGCCTGGCCACCGTTCCCCCGGTGGCTGAAGCCCGACCGCTCAGCATGGGATGCTGATCGGTTGGTCGAAGTAAGGCTGGTATCGTGGTGGACGTGGACTCTGCCCGCCCCTCATGTCTGTAGAGAAGCTAGCGCTCCACCGCCAGATGGCTCGGGTGGTATCGGCAGCTCTGGTCTCAATCCCACCTTACGTCCTGTTTCAAGCCCCGCGGTTCGGCGATGAAATGCGGGATCCTTACACCATGACTGCTCGCTACGGCCTCAACCCGCTCAAGATCATTAGGGGAAGCCTGCTGGATGTCCGGCCCTTTCTCGAGCTAGGGAACATTCGGCCCCTGGGTCGAATCATGTATTCCTTTGAGTTCGTGTACGCGAAAGGCTTGGCAGACCTATTGCGAGTGCCGCTTCCCTTGGTGCACGCGTTCGTTCGCACGCTGGCGTTGTGGTTCGCGGCGTATTGCATTGCCGGGTTATGGCGCGCCGTCGAGACGTCGGGACACGAACGCTCGCCAGCATTTCCCCGCGTGGTGGGAATTATGGCCAGCGCTGGCGCCTGTGCCACAATCGCAACCTGGAGTTATCAACCATTGGCCTTTTTTCCGGTCCAAGGTTTGATGAGTCTGGCGATCGTTTGCTTTGCTGCCACGGTTTCGATTCAGCTCGGTTGCCGATCGACCCGCGGGATGCTAGCGACCGCAGTCGGTATAGGGATAGTGGCTGCGTGCTTCTATGACTTGACCTACGCATCTGTACTGGTGGTGCCAGCGGCAATTGGAGGGGTACGCTTTCGATCGAGGCGGCTTGACCGGATGCAAGTCTCGTGGCGGGCGTGCCTACCATTTCTGACCGGTTTCTTGGTCGTTTTCGTGCCGATCCGGCTCTTGGTGCAGCGCTCCTGCAATGTGCAGGAGTGTTACGCGGGCTCGGAGGCGGCGCTGACTGCTGGCACCGTGCCAGCCTTCGGTGCCCGCCTCCTCTCTGCATTGTTTCCTACCTACTGGAGCCTGAACCTGAGCAATCTGGATGTCACGCCTGGCAGCGCAGCTCTCGCCGGGATTGTTGGGGTCGGGGTCGGGGTCGCAGCGTGGCTTGCAATTCGTTTGGCACCCTCGGGGGTGTCGGTACAGCGTCCTGGTCAAGCGGCCATAGTGGTTCTCGGCACGTTAGCGATCGCATGGTCCGCTACAGCAGGGATGAGCGCTTTGAGCGTGAGTCAGCAACAGATTGGTTTCCAGCCGTTGGCCCCTTGGCGAGATGGTATTATCGGCTATCTGTTTCTGGCGACCGGTTGTTGGGCGTTCGTTGAGATGACCTCCCGGCACGCCAATCCGATTCACTTTCGCGGAGCGTTGGTCCTCCTCACCGTATTGGTCTCGCTGCAGTTTCAATTCAATGCAAATTCGATTGCCATCGCACGTGACGCAAGTCCGACCTCGACCTATGCGCAGGCTGACGACCTCGTTGCGGGTCACGCCAGCGATGGTGAATTCTGCGATCTGGCCAATGAACTGTATGACCTGACCCTGAATAGAGAAACCCAGTATTTTGCGACTGCGCTTCTTGCCGCCCTCAGGGAGCTCAACCCGGTTCCAGGCTGTGCAGGCTATACTCATCCTTTAGATTTGGAGCAATGGCACCGAAGGCAACTCGGGTACTTTGACTGACCGCTCAAGGGAAAGCGAGATTTGCGACCCGGGGACTATGACGAGTGGCAATCCAGAAGGAGACCAAGGGTCCGCCATTGGATTATACGCGCGATGTAGTTTGGGTGTGTGGATGTCACCGATGAAGCACTGACTGCCTATTTCGAGGCGGTTCTGCCGCATCTCGATGAGCGGCAACGCCGCTTGAATGCCGGTGCGATGGCGATCATGTTGGGGCGCGGCGGCCGGACCAGGGTGGCGGAGTCGACGGGCATGTCTCGGTCGACGGTGATCAAAGGCGCCAACGAGATCGAGAACGGTGCTGAGGTCACCGACCGGGTCCGTGCCGAAGGGGCCGGTGACAAACCGGCGGTCGAGAAACAGCCCGGCCTGTGGGAAGCGATCGAGAAACTGGTGTCCCCAACTACGCGTGGTCATCCGATGTCGGCGTTGTTGTGGACGCTCAAGTCGACCTACGAGCTTTCACGCGAGGTCAAAGCCCAAGGCTTTGAGGCGTCTGCTGAGCTTGTCCGACAGTTGTTGGCCCAACACGGCTATTCGTTGCAGGCCCCATCGAAACAGGCCGAAGGGACAACCCATCCCGACCGCGACGGCCAGTTCCGTTACCTAGCGGAGCTCGTCGACGCGTTCATCGGCACCGGTGATCCAGTGATCTCCGTCGACACCAAAAAGAAGGAACTGCTAGGCAACAAGTCCAACGGTGGCACCGAATACCAGCCCAAAGGCGACCCGGTCCGCACCGACGTCCATGACTTTCCTGACCCGGCGTTGGGCAAAGCCATCCCCTATGGCGTGTACGACGTGACCAACAACGATGGTTGGGTATCGGTCGGTGACACAGCCGACACCTCCGAGTTCGCCGTAGCAGCGATCGCCAAGTGGTGGGACACCCTCGGCAAACACAAGTTCCCTGACGCCAAACGTCTGTTGATCACCGCCGACTGCGGCGGGTCGAACGGCTACCGCGTCCGAGCCTGGAAATGGCACCTCGCCCAACTCGCTCAACGAACCGGTCTCGAGATCACCGTCGCGCACTATCCGCCCGGCACCTCGAAATGGAACAAGATCGAGCACCGGATGTTCAGCTTCATCACGATCAACTGGCGAGGCCGTCCCCTCACCAACATCCGCACCGTCGTCAAGTTGATCTCAGCCACGACCACCCAAGGCGGACTCACGATCCAAGCCGCCTACGACGCCCACGTCTACCCCAAAGGCGTCAAGATCACCGACACCCAATTCGAGACCATCCCGATCACACCACACGAATGGCACGGCGACTGGAACTACACCATAAGCCCACACCCTCTAACGCCCAACTAATCTCCTGGCGGGCCCATAGTGTCGTCTTCCAACCTGTCCTTCTTCACCTCGCGGACCCATTTCCTCAACGTGTCCTTATGGATCGACAACTCGTTAGCCACATCGGAGTACGTCCTCGACGACTCAATGACACTGCGAACCGCCTCGATCTTGAACTCTTTGCTGTAGTGGATTCCTGAACCCATCGACGGGCTCCTCTCGGATCACGCTACCGCCAGCCCCCATCGCGAAATCTGGACGCCCTCCAAGGTGGACTGGGGTGGTTGTAGCGCGGTATGGTTCGGGAGCCGTGTGGGCAGGTTGTCGACGGCGCAAGGAGAACTCACATGCTAGGTAACAGTTCGAATGCTGAGTTTGCTCAGCCCTGGGGTGCTGCCCGGAAAGCACGTGGGGCCGCACTTGCGGCCACTTTGGTGCTCTCTGGTGTTGGTGCTGCGTTGGGTACGACTTCGGTCGCTGGAGCAGAGACGATCAACACCGGTGCCGTCGATAAGGCTGGGGACGGTGTTGGTACCGGCAGCAGCGACGGTTCTCAGGATTGGTGCAACAAGTTCCTCGGGACTGGCACTCCTGTGAACGATTTCCGTTTCGGGATTACCGATTCTGAGGTCGTGTGGTCGGTCGACAAGAACGACGGCAACGGCTTCCAGGATGTCTCGAATGGTTCTAACTACGCCAATGGCGACAAGGTCATGGTGAAGTTCTCGGCTAACGAGGGTGACGGGCCTGGTGGTGCGATCTTCCGTCAGACCGTGACTGGTGGTACGCCGTCGACGTTGACTTCGAAGCTGTCGGTGTTGGATGCTTCGCAGGGTCCTGCCAAGGTCAAGTCGAACACCGCTCCGGTGGTTGTCACGGAGAACGGTGCCCAGACCAGACGGTTCGTGAAGGACTTCGAGGTGACTGCTGGTCCGTTCGTGATGGGTCCGGGCGCACCGGATATTGCGACGTTCAGTCTGAACAACCTTGAGGTTGATTCGGCTGCTGCGCCTGGTCCGATCCTGTGTAACGGCGACTTCGATATTGCTGCTGTGAACACGAGTTTCACGCTGAAGCGTGAGCCTGTTATTCCGTGCATCAACCCGCCGGCTGCTGGTTTCACTGACGTGAAGGACACCGACTACTTCAACACGCCGGTTGACTGGGCGAAGGCTTCGGGTGTTACTGCCGGAACCTCAGCGACGACCTTCTCACCTGCGAAGACTGTTTCGCGGGCGCAGATGGTGACGTTCCTGTGGGCTGCTGCTGGTTCGCCGGAGGGGTTCCCCGCTCACGGGTTCAGCGATGTTCCGGCTGGCGCGTACTACGAGGAGGCCTTGAACTGGGCGAGCCCTCGTATCACTGCTGGTACCGCACCTGGGGTGTTCTCGCCGAATGATGTGGTGACTCGTGCGCAGATGGCGATGTTCCTCTGGCGCGATGCTGATTCCCCGACGCCGAACCCGCCACACGGGTTCAGCGATATTGCCAACAATGCTTGGTACACCGAGGGTGTCAACTGGATTGTGGCCGTGGATCTGACCGCTGGCACTTCGCTGTTGACCTACTCGCCTGAGGACGCAATGGACCGTGGCCAGATGGCTACGTTCCTGTACCGTCGCAGCTGCCCCGCGGTCTAGGAGCAGCCTGATTCGGGTCTCGCCGGAGCGCTGCGGTGTTCGGGTTGGTCCCGATGACAACTGAATTCATCCGATAGGGCTCGAGTATGGGCTCATCTCGGATCGCTACATGGTCGTCGTCCCTGTTCAGCAGGGCGGCGACCATGTTCGGTTTTGTGGGGAGTAGGGCTGGGGCAGTCTGTGCCTCTCCGGTGGTTGCTGGCGGAACTGGGTGTGCTGGTGTTTCTCAGGATTGATGTAAAGCGGCCGATGGCTCTGAGGCAGGTTCGTTTGGATGGCCAGAATTTTGGACTGGGGTGGTTGTAGCGCGG
>DORQ01000150.1 GCA_003514205.1 Acidimicrobiaceae bacterium | reverse complement strand
CTCGCAGCCGGCGGTATTGGCAGCGGTCGCCAGATGGCAGCGGCGATGGCGATGGGCGCGGCCGGAGCCTGGACAGGTTCTCTCTGGCTGACCGTCGAAGAGGCAGACATTCCGCCAGCGCAAATGGCTCAGTACCTCAGCGCTACCTCGCGTGACACCGTTCGAAGCAGGAGCTTCACTGGCAAGCCCTGCAGAATGCTCCGAAATGACTGGACCGAGGCCTGGGAAAACCCAGACAATCCGAAGCCACTCGGCATGCCGATGCAGTTCATGATCACCGGCGAAGCGGTTGCTCGAGGTCACCACTACCCAGAGCAGGCCAAAGATGTTCAGTTCAACCCGGTTGGACAGGTCGTGGGCCAGATGAACAAGATCCGAAAGACCAAGGATCTGATCTTTGAGATGGTCGAGGAATACATCGACGCGTCAAATCGTCTCTCGGGAACGTTGCAAGACTAGGGACCCTGAACTCGTGTCCGGCTCTGGCACCGGCACCAGGGCTGACTTTGCCGTTGCCACCTACAACATCCGCCACGGTGCACCACCGGGGCGGAGCTACCGGCGGCGTGAACTCCTGAACTCGGTTCGGGATCTCGACGTGGATCTCCTCGCGCTACAAGAGGTCGATCTGCATGCAGGCCGGACTCGTTTTGCCAACCAAGCCAGGGTGATTGCAGGTGCAACCGGCATGAGCGCTCACTTTGCTCGGGCGCGTCCAGAGGGCCGATTCGGCCAATACGGCGTGGCGCTACTCACCAGATTCCCAGTGCTGGCTCAGCGTGTGGTGAGCCTGCCTGCCCAGGGGTTTGAGCGGCGGGTGGCGCTTCTCGCAACTGTGGTAAGCCCCGTTGGCGAGGTGCTGGTCTGTGCAACACACCTCCAGCATCATCAGTCCAACGCTGAGGTCCAGCTTGAGTATGTGTTGCGGCTTCTCGGCCGGTTCGATGGCCCACAGTTGCTCGTGGGCGACCTTAATCTTGGCCCTGAGGTGGTTGAGCCACAGCTTGATCTTCATGGCTTTGGATGGGCCGCCGGAGAACCGACCTTTCCGACTCGAGCAGCGAGGCGCCGCATCGACTGGATTGCGGCCAAGGGGCTCAGCTTCTCGCATACAACGGTTCCCAGAGTCTGGGGAAGCGACCACTTCCCGCTCCGATCCGATGTTCGTAAGGCATAACAAGCCCATTGGACTCATCTCCATACACATTGACATATCTCAGACATTCTCTACGCTGCTCGATAGGGCCACCCCGCCCACTTCTGAGGAGTAACGCAGTGAGTCAACGGTCGAACTCAGGTGAAGAACACCCGCGTCGGAGGCACACCGGCTTGTCACGCGCCTCGAACAGCCCGGATTTGGCCTGGCGTGCGCTACCCCATGGTCATGATCCACACTGGGAAGAAGCAGTTGTCGATCTCCGAGAGAACCCCATGCCACGCTCCCCCAACCTGATTCTGCAAGAGGTGATCCATGCCCGTGCAGCGGATGATCTGCGTGGCAAGTTGGTGATCGTCACCGGCGCCTCAGAGGGAGTGGGGCGATACCTTGCCTTGGCCTTGCTCGATCAAGGCGCTCGGGTCTGTGTGATTGGCAGAGACGTGGCAGGCCTGCGAGAGACTGCCTCACTAGCGAGAGCTGATTGGCCGATCGTGTACCTGCCCTGTGACTTGGGCAATCTCACCGAGGTTGATGAAGTCGTGGAGTTCATCGAGCGCTTTGATCGGCCGGTTGACCTGGTGATTCTTGCGGGAGCGATTGAAGTTCGTGGAGATTTTGCCTCCGGTGCCCTTGAGGATCTTGACGAGCAGTACCTCGTCAATGTTCGAGGTCCCTACGCGCTTGCCCGTCGGCTCCTTGGGCAGTTGCAGACAGCGAAGGGCCATATCGTGTTTCTGAACGGAGTGGAGCCCGGCACTGTTGGCCCGCAGGAACTCCAGTATTCGATGACCATGGCAGCGCTGACCGCACTCGCACAGGGTCTCTCCAACGAACTGGCATCCTCCGATATTCGGGTAAGCACTGCGTATGTTCCGGCCGCCTTTCGTGTTGCGTCGACGAAGCTGAGCGAGGACGAGCAGGAGCAGCGATCATGCCAATTGGCGACGAGCATTGTGTCGAGCATCTGCGAGGATCCCCAATCGGGAGTCAGCATGATGGTCGTCCAATCCCGCTGAACTTGCAGGGCTTTCCGCTGAATCTGACGCAATTTTCGGTCCACCGGTAGCGTGCTCTCGATGGCCCGATCTTGCCGACGACCTGGTTGCAGCCGAACTGCAGCGGCGACGATTAGCTATGACGCGTCCGCATGTCAGATTTGGCTCGATCCGATTGTGGGTGGGCCGTTAGGGGGCCAACCTCTGTGCGACCATCACGTGCGTCATCTCAGCCCACCGCGTGGTTGGGTCATGGTCGACCGACGGGAAAGCCAGGTCGCGATTCTGAGCGGCGATCCCGTTGCTCACGCGTCCGCCACAGCAAGTTCGAAACCTCGGCCAACGGCGCGAAAGTGGGGGAGCTTCCAGGCCACCTCTTTCGAGTTCGTTGGATGGAAATCACCAGACTCGCCGGGGAGTCTGCCGCCAGTTGCGGAACCGAGTAGTGATGCGGAG
>DORQ01000205.1:3290-3579 GCA_003514205.1 Acidimicrobiaceae bacterium | reverse complement strand
CCCCCGGCCCCAGGCTCGGTTGGCGAATCAGGCTCGGTGGTCGAATCAGGCTCGGTGGTCGAACCAGGCACGCTGCTCGAATCAGGCTCGGTGGTGTCCGGCGCCGGCTCGAGTTCGGCAGCGGACTCGGTGGCTGCCTCCCGTTCGGCAGTCGCGATGTATTCGGCCATCTTCCGGCGAGGTTGCGCGACGAATTGGCCGACTTCTTTGAGCGGCTGCATTGCAGGATCGTCGAGAACTTCGCGCATCTCGTCTTGTAGACCAGCGCTCATGGACTTCAACTTGGCGA
>DORQ01000205.1:0-3179 GCA_003514205.1 Acidimicrobiaceae bacterium | reverse complement strand
CTCATGGACTTCAACTTGGCGATCCATTGGCCAATTGTGCGAGCTACTTCCGGAAGTCGTTCGGGCCCAAGAACTAGCAACGCGACCAGCCCCACGAGGAGGACCTCGGTGCCCGTCAGATTGTCGAAGATAGCGAGTTGGGAGACTGGCACCATGGTTGGGTCACTCTACCCCGGCCTCTTACTCACTCAGTAGCGCCGTGCGAGACCGATCGCCCCAACCTGGAGGTCCGGAATGCTCGTCAGCGCGGTAGGTCCGGCAGTTAGCGCTCGGTCACCATGGAGGCGAGGGTCTCATACCAACCGTCATCCTCAAGCAGAGCATGAAAATCGAGCACATCATCATGGGTGATCGGCTCGCCCGCAGGTCGATCAAGGAGCTCGGCTGGAAGCCGCCACTCGACGCATCGGACCCCTGCCGCCACGAGAATGTCAACGACCTGATCGTCAGCATCTTTGACCTCTGTCATCCGGCAGACCGGGCATCGGAAGTGGTATGTGCCAGCGCCGGTGTCGCTGCACAGTCGCACCCGAAGGTCGCGTGACCGCAGCTCCACGTCTCCACACTCGCTGCAAGTTGCCCGTATCAGTGCCATGAAATTCTGTCCTCCCGGAACAAGCCGATACAGAACTGTCGGTAGGAGTGACCGAGAAGTTGACGTTTTGAGGCAATATTCTTTGATGTTTCTTTCGGGCGATTCACCTCCAATCCTGTTCGCTCACCGCGGAGCGCGCGCGCATGCGCCAGAAAACACCCTGGAAGCGTTCCGCTTGGGCCTCAAACTCGGCGCAACGGGGCTGGAATCCGACCTGTGGATGACCAGTGACGGGGTTGCAGTTCTCGACCACGATGGCTGGGCCAGCAGGCTACGGCGGCGCAGAATCGATTCAGTCGACGCGGCTGACCTTCCCTCACACATTCCGAGATTCAGCGAACTGCTTGACCTGGTTCCCCCCGGAACTCAGATTTCGATCGACCTGAAGGATTCAAGCCAACCGGAGGTCGTGCTTGAGGAGATCGATCGGAGCGGAATGGCGAGTTCCGTCTGGCTCTGCCACCACGACCTTTCGGAACTTGGGAAGATCAGGGAGCAACACAGCGAGGTGCGGCTCGTTCATTCCACGGATCCATCGCGAATTGACGGTGGTCTTGAGCGTCACATCGCAAACCTCCGTTCAACGGGGGTTGACTGTTTGAACATGCGTGAATCCGTGTGGAAGGCGGGCGATGTAGCCCTGTGTCACCGTTTCGGAAGATGCGCTTTTGGGTGGGATGCGCAGCACCATCGAACCATTCGGAGATTGCTGACCATGGGTATTGATGGGATCTTCAGCGATCATGTGGATCGACTCACTGACGCGTTGAACGAGTTTGTCCAGCGGTAGCTGAAAGATTGGTCGGGCCCGCGCTCGCTAGAGGGTTCCGAGCCGGTCGAGTGGCCAGATCCTTGCAATTGCTCGGCCCACCAGGCTCGACTTCTTGATCGGTCCAAAGATCCGCCCATCGAGGGAGTGCTCGCGGTTGTCGCCCATCACGAACAGCTCATCCTCAGCAATCGTCGCGAGCGGAAGATCGGTGGTGATAGCTCCGCTTCGCACATAGCCCTCTTTGGTCTCGGCGCCGTTAATGAACACTTTCCCACCCTTGATCTCCACGGTATCTCCACCAATCGCTATGACTCGCTTGATGAGGACGTCGGGATCGTCCGGTTTGGATTTCGGGTCATTTGGCGGTCGCTCGAACACCACCACGTCGCCGCGGGAAGGATCCTTACTGAGTCGTGCCACAACTACTCGATCGCCAACCAGCAGGGTTGACTCCATTGATTCGCTCGGAATTGAGTAGGGCTGAAACAGAAACTGCTTCACGCCAAGGGTCACCAATACAGCAAGACCAATCGTGATGACCCAGCTGAGCGCCTCACGCTGCGCGGACTTGCGGCGAGCATGAGCGCGTGGTCGGACGGGCGGTATTTCCTTAGCCTCGATGCCTGCCTCGCCCTGGACTCGAAGAGTTCGTCCCGCCAGCGCCGATTGCTCGGAGATACGAGATGAATCTGGGTCAACAGGAATTGTCATAGTTACAAGAAACCGAACCTATCGAGAGGCCAGAAGAGAACAAACGCACGCCCAACAATACTGTCCTCGTGCACCGCACCAAAGAACCTACTGTCTCGGCTGTGCTCTCGATTGTCACCCATCACGAAAACATGGTTCGGGGGTACGGTAATCGGCTCTGGCAGGTTGTTCGTGACCACGTCTGCAGTGAGGTACTTGTCAGACCCAGTCTCATCGAGCGGCTTGCCATTGATGTACACGACGCCGTTTCGGGCTTCGATGATGTCGCCCGGGAGGCCGATGACTCGTTTGATGAGATGCTTCGCCTCGCCGCCCTCCTCTGCCGTGGCGGACTCTGGAGTCGCAAACACGATGATGTCTCCGCGTTCGACTCCCCCGCCAATGGTGTAGGCGAGCTTGTTGGCGAAGACTTTGTCTTCTGGTTTGAGCGTCGGGTACATCGAGGCAGACGGGATGTAGAACGTGCCGATCACTACCAGTTTTAAGATCAGCGCAGCTGCAGCAGCGCAGGTCAGCACGAGACCCCACTCGATGAGCCAGCGCTTCATCCGCCCGTCGCGAGCGAGTTCGCCCTCTACTTCTTGATGCTGCTTCGTGTCCTTGGTGTGCTTTGATCGAAGCGCCGTTCGCCGACTGGCCGGGGATTGGGCAGCCTCGGTCTCTGGCGTGGAAGGTGTTCGAAGTTGCGCGCCTGAGGAGCCCCCTGGGCCGGTGCGGGTGCCCTTGCGATGTCGAGGTCGCGCCGAGCGATCTGGATGATGCAGCAGTGTCGCGTCCTGTGAACGCTGAGTGACGTCGATGACTTGTTGCGGTTGACTGGATGCTCGATCGGTGTCGGCAGCAGGCTGTGCGGCTTCATGGGCGGCATCGGTGACACGAGAGGTGCCATCGTCCACTCCTGAACGTGCAGTTCTGCCGCGTCGGCGTAGGCGTCGTTCTTGGGTCGATCCGGAATCATCAGTGGGCGAGTCATCCCATGGCAACGACTCAAAGAGCTTGGCGGCAAAGCCAACCTCTCGGGATCGTTCGATGATCTCCCCAGCGCCCGAGGATGCTGGAGGATTCGATTCGCTGGTGTTCCCATCGGCCGCCGTTCGCGCT
>DORQ01000105.1:957-3200 GCA_003514205.1 Acidimicrobiaceae bacterium | reverse complement strand
GGCGCGGGTGGCGATAGCGGCGCGGACGGCGCTTCCGGAGCGGAGGATCGCCAGGCTCAGTTCCGCACGGTGATTCTCCTCCGGTCCCCAGAGGGTGAGGAGCTCATTGCCGAAGGAATCGTGCCCGGAACGATTGCGCCCGAGGAACGAGGAACACGAGGCTTTGGGTATGACTCGCTCTTCGTGCCCACTGAGGGCGACGGGAGGACCTTCGCAGAGATGTCGGCTGCCGAGAAGAATGAGTTGAGTCATCGTGGGCGCGCGGCTCGTCACCTCGCCCAGCTACTGGCAGAGCGAGGCGAGCATGGCTGAGCTTCGCAGAAACGCATTGACTGGAGAGTGGGTCAGCATCGTCGGAAACCGACAGGCTCGCCCAAACCTGCCAACCGATGGATGCCCATTCTGCATTGGAGGCCTTGAAGCACCCGAGCCCTACGAGACGCTCGCGTTCACGAATCGTTGGCCTGCCTATTCGCCCGGCGAAGTGGCCGACCTCGACTCCTACCCGTTGGACTCCCGAACCCCGGCACCAGCTCCTGGTGCGGCAGAAGTGGTTCTCTATTCGCCATCTCACGAAGGCTCACTTGGCTCGCTTGGCGTTGCGCAGATCCGAAAGGTCGTCGATCTGTGGGCGGAGCGGACCGCGGCGTTGTTGGCACGACCAGAGATTGCCTACGCCTTGGTGTTTGAAAGTCGGGGAGAGGAAGTCGGCGCGACGATTCACCATCCACATGGGCAGATCTACGCGTTCCCCTTCGTCCCACCCGCAGCCACCGCGGAGTTGGCTCCTGCGGGCGAACCATGTCGGGTGTGCGCCGAAGTCGACGTCGAATTGGCGGAGGGTGATCGAATTGTGTTCGAGTCCGAACACTGGGTTGGGTTCGTGCCCTTCGCTTCGGAATACCCCTTCGGTGTGCGTCTCACCGCCCGGGCACACGTCGGTCGCCTCGACCAGCTCAACGAGGCCCAACGAGACTCCCTCGCCGAGGCGCTCGAAGATGTGCTTCAACGTTACGACCGACTTTGGTCCGACGATCCCCGCCGCAGCGAGATCTTCCCGTATCTCATGTGGTTCCACCAACAAGATGCAGCTGGTGACCCGCGCCATCATCTTCACGTTCACTTTGCGCCTCCACAACGATCGCCCGGGGTTCCGCGCTTTGTGGCAGCTGGGGAAGTGGGGTCAGGCACCCTGTCGAATCCGGTGCTGCCCGAACAGGCGGCCGAGGTGTTGCGAGGCTGCCTGCCCTGAATCGCTGAGGCGTCAGTGTGGCTGGCAATGGGGGCAGAACTGAATCGGCCGTCCGCCGAGGTGCAACGTGGTGAGTTCGGTGCCGCACCATCGGCAGTTGGTTCGGTGATACACATACAGTCGGTCATCGCCGTCGCGCTGGCTGATCGGCCGTGTCATGTCGTGCGCACCAGTGGTGATGATCCTGTTGAGTCGCACGCCCCGTTGGAGAAGTCGTTTCGTGGTTGCCCACAGCTCATCGATTGCTTGGCTCGACAGGGTGTTTGAAGGCGTACCGGGATGGATCCCGCAGAGAAAGAGGACCTCTGCCCGGTAGACGTTGCCGATCCCCGCAATCACTGATTGGTCGAGCAGCGCCGCTCCGATCGGAAGCCGCGTGCGTGCCAGGTTGTCGCGAAACTGCGCCACCGATGAGCGTGCTCGAAGTGGGTCTGGGCCGAGTTTGCCAACAATCAAGCGCTGCTCATGGCCGGTGATGAGTTCGCATCGGGCGGGGCCTGTCAGGTGCCAACAGTCGGTCTGGTTTTCGAGGCGAAGTCGAATCGTGCTGGAAGGCGCCTCCTCGATCGGTGCCGGTCGAAACTTGCCAATCAGGCCAAGATGGATGTGAAGCACTACCTCATTGCTGAACGTGCAAAACAGATACTTCCCCCAGGCCTCGGCTCGTTTGAGTTCGGCTCCGTCGAGCAAGGTTGCTCCTGGGGCGAATCTTCCTTGAGGCGAACTCGCAGCGATCGGCCCAGGGGAGAGCGTGCGCCGAAGATCGTTGGCGAGGCGGTGAATGGTGTGTCCCTCAGGCATGCTCGACCAGTATTACCCTTTCCACACAGCGTCTGAGCTGAGCCGAATTCTGGGAGCACCACGTGAGGGGAACCGCTGCGATAGCTGGAATCGCTGAATCGGCATTTGGTCGGCCGGCCCATGAGACCCCGGTTGAGCTGATGCTTGACGTGGCCCGCTCGGCCTGCGCAGATGCTGGGATCTCGGCCGA
>DORQ01000105.1:0-706 GCA_003514205.1 Acidimicrobiaceae bacterium | reverse complement strand
TCCGAAACGCTGCTGCAGCAGTGGCAGCTGGCTGTGCACACACGGTGCTGGTTGTTGTTGGATGGAACGGTTACTCCTGGTTGCGTCCCCGGGATGGTGTGGTTCCGCCGCGCCATGGCCTGTCGCTCTCCTCGGCCCAAGATGTCGTGACCGATGTGATGGTTCCTCAAGGTGCGGTCACTGCGGCGCAGTTCTATGCGCTCATTGCGCACAAGTACTGCACGGAGCGAGGTATTACCTGGGAAGATGCGGCGGCCTTTGCGATGGCAATGCGGGAGCATGCGAGTCGGCATCCGTTGGCTGTGCTGGGGTCAACTCCACTCACGCTGGCTGACTACCAGGCCTCACCGATGATTTCAGAACCATTCCGGCGCGCTGATTGCTGTCTCGACACCGATGGCGCAGCAGCGGTGATCGTCACCAGCGCGGACAGGGCCCGCGACCTGGCGCGGCCTTCTGTGGTGATTCTGGGGGTGGGGGAGGGTCGGCCTGATCCACCCGACGACATTGCAAGCCGGCGCGATCTCCTCGGCATAGGCCTCGATGGCGCTGCCCGGCGTGGGCTCGCGATGGCTGGGGTTGGTCCTCGGGAGCTCGACGTGTTGGGCCTGTATGACTGTTTCACCTACATCGCGTTGTTGCAGCTTGAGGCCCTTGGCGTGTGCGAGCTTGGCGGAGCTGGGGAGTTTGTGAGATCGGGAGCGCT
>DORQ01000042.1:3910-5061 GCA_003514205.1 Acidimicrobiaceae bacterium | reverse complement strand
TGTGCCGAGGTCCGTTTGGTCATGGGCAAGTACTCCCGAGATAAGGATTCCACCGATTGCGGGGTCGAGGAGGTGGTTGAACGCTGAAAGCCTGAAGCCGCACCATTCGCCCGACCCGGTTCGCACTCGCACGACTGCCTGGTCTGGATGCCAGTCCTTCTCAAAAGTTGCGTAGGCCTGAGCGTGCTCATCGTGGTAGGCAAACGCGGCTGTAGCAAACTGAAGGTCATCTGGGTGAACTAGATCCAGGGCGTTCCGACCGACGAGGTCTGGGTCTCCCAGGGCTGTACGGGCGGTCTCTGACGCCCAAATCACAGTCAGGTCTGGCTCAAGGAGAATGTTGAACGTTCCGTATGCGTTGGAGATTGCCTCGAGCGCCCGATGTTCGATCGCTGCTCGTTCGCGCTGTCTCTGTGTCAAGGTGCCCGCCAGGTCCATATGGTGGGTATCGACGTTCGAGGGCGAGACTTAAGTACTTGGGCTCGAAAGTTCAGTGGAGTGACCGGAGGTGCCGGAGACGGTGCAAAATGACACGGTGTCACTCAGCCATTCTTCGGTCTTCTCAGGCGAAATCGAGCCATCTGAGATTGCCACAATCTGACTTGGCCCGACCGAGTGAATGATTGGACGCAGCGTGACCTCATCAGCGGAGCAGTTGATTTCATGGAACCCTTTGCTTGCGCGTGTTGGAGGCTCGTGGGTCGCATCCTCGTCGAGGAGCAGAATCCCCTTGACGCGGACTACTCCGCTTGGCCGAGTTTGAAGTGCTTCAAGTAAGCGAATTCGGCTGAGGGAATCGTGAAACTCGCGCACGGCGGCGTAATGCTGTGCGTGAGGAGGGAGCCCCTGAGTCGACGGGGCCTCCTCATTCATCCCACGCTGCCGAGGAGGCGACCGCGGAGGGTCAAGGAGGAGGGCGGAGTCGATTGAACTATCCCAACTCAGATGCTGCGGGGCCATCGAGAGGTTGCCGAGTGTCATCTGCACCTGCTGGAGGTCGGGGCAGGTCCCGAGGTGTGTGAGGATCAACAAGTCGGCTTGCTCGAGTTGCTGTGTCACGAGATCGGCGACATAGGGGGAGTTCAGTCGTTCGAGGATGTGGGTGCAATCCACAACCGTTGCGACTGATGTCAGGGAGAATCCCGGTGGGT
>DORQ01000042.1:0-3691 GCA_003514205.1 Acidimicrobiaceae bacterium | reverse complement strand
CCAACGCGCCGATCTCAGCCAAAGCAGCATCAAATCCGTCGGCAAGCGAGCAGCAGATGCAGCCGTTCGTGAGGGTAATGGTTCGCCCCTGCTGATTGTCGATGAGCGAGGCGTCGATCTGTAACTCCCCAAGGTCATTGACGAGAACCCCGATGACTCGATCGCGGCACTGGCGGAGCAGGGAGTTGATGAGCGTGGTCTTCCCAGCCCCGAGGTATCCGCAGAGAAGTGTTACCGGGATTGGCTCAGTCATGCAGACCCGAGAGATGATCCGTTCCGGGATTGATTGCAGCACTGCAGGCGGGGGAGTACTGGCCTCCGAGAACTGTGCCGACTACGACTACTGTCCGGAGATCCTCTGCCGCTGGCCCGAGGGGATCTCGGTCGAGCACTACGAAATCAGCTCGCTTGCCGGCCGCAATTGAGCCAATTTCGTCATCCATGCCGAGTTGCCATGCGGCTGTGATGGTGATCGCTTCGAGTGCTTGTTGGATGGATATTCGCTCCTGCGCTCCCAGTGTCTGGCCAGTTGCAGTCTGCCTCGACACGGCACACCAGGCGACATGCAGAGGCCCAAGCGGGGTGATCGGTGAGTCGCTGTGAATCGACACTGGGATCCCACGGGCGAGGGCGCTTGCGGCTGGGTTCATCACCGCAGCGCGGGATTCACCCACGGTCAGCGTTGCGTGCTGGTCGCCCCAGTAATACAAGTGATTCGAGAAGAAGTTGACAGCAAGACCACACGTGGCGATTCGATCCAGTTGCTCCTGAGTTGCCAACTGGCAGTGCTGGATGGTGTGGCGGTGTTGTGTGCGTTCGTCGGAGTGTTGCCCGAACACGGCCTCCGCTGAGTCGATAAACAACGAGATCGCTTGGTCCCCATTGCAATGAGCGTGCACGATCGCTCCAGCATCGTGGAAACTTCTCAAATACTGCTGTACCTGCTCAGGGGCAAGGAGCCATTGGCCATTGGGTTGGCCCCCAACGTACTGGGCTGTTTCGAGCCGAGCGGTGAATCCTTGGATCGAACCATCCAGAACGAGTTTGACAGGACCGAATCGAAGTTTGTCGGTGCTTTGATCTCGAAGCACCGTGCGGAGCTGGCCAAGTTCGTCTGCGGTGCGGTGAATCATGGCGGGGTTCAGGAACACCACAAGACGGGCAGGAAACTCTGAGCCGTTCACGACTTCCTGCAGTTGTTGGACCGTTGCGACGTCGCCGAGTCCGGTCGAGCCAAGATCCGTCAGGGTGGTAATCCCTGCATTTCGGGCCTGAGCGCCAAAGCGAATGAGCGAGTTGGCAGAAGCCGCTGCCAACAGTATGCGAAGTGCAACATGGCCAGCCAGCGACATGGCCGGTAGTTCGCGGAGCTCACCTGTTGGCTGCGAATCGGGACCAGTCACGACACCTTCGACATGGCAAGCCTCGCGGATGTTGGCAGTTTCGATCAGCTTCGAGTTGATGGTCGCAAGGTGGGCGCTGGCATGGAAGACGAAGATCTCCCGAACCGAAGACACACGGTCCAGGTCTGGCGCGGTGAGGGTCTCGTCGAGGAAATAGATCGGATCGAAGCCCCACGCAATCAGCGGCGTCGCAGGATCATCCAGTGCGAGGTGAGCGAGGCTGAGCCGCTCGAGTACGGCAGCGATTGACTGACACCCGGTAACGAGATTTCCCGCGGGATCTCGCCGATCGAAGAAGCCAACATAGGTGAACTCCCACATTCCGCCAGTCATTGCATGGCTATGGGCCTCGACGAACCCGGGGAGCAGGCAGTGGTCCGAATGCGAGCGGTCAATGACGGCGGTGGGGTACTGCTCGATCAGTTCTGAAACGGACCCCACCTGTTCGATCCAGCCGTCGCGAATCGCGACGGCTTCTGCGACTGGTTGGCTGTCATCCATGGTTCGGATCTGTTTGGCAATCAGAATCGCTACCTCGTTCAACATGGTGGCGATCATAGGAGGTTGGGCGCTGAGGGATCGTGGAGAGCACACCGGGCCCGTGCACGGACCTACGCTGGCGGGGTGACTGATCCAAACCCGCAAGCAAGGCCTTCTTCTCCACGAACTGAGGTTCTGGGTGTGACCAGCGTGGACGATGCATATGAACCCCCGAGTGCTCAGCGCTCACGTGCGTTCCGATTCTCCCTTCAGGCCTCCCACACTGTTGACGCCGCGTCCCTGCGGCCATTGGCTCGCAAAGCGGAGGACTTGGGGGTGTCCATCCTCACCGTGGCGGACCACCTTGATGATCAACTCTCTCCGATGGTGGCCTTGATGGCGGCCGCCGATGCGACCACCACCCTGCGCGTTGGCAGCCTCGTCTTCGCCAACGACTATCGGAACCCAGTGCTACTCGCGAAAGAGGCAGCAACACTGGACCAGCTCAGCGGAGGCCGTTTCGAACTCGGCCTTGGGGCCGGTTGGATGCGAGTCGATTACGAAGGACTTGGAATTCCTATGGACTCTCCCGGTGTTCGTATCGAACGCCTCGATGAGTCCCTGGGCCTGATCAAGTCGCTGTGGAGTGGGGAGACGATCACTCATGCCGGTGCAAACTACTGCGTGTCCGACCTGCGGTGTGCTCCGCTCCCAGTACAGAAGCCCGGACCCCCGATTTGGGTTGGGGGCGGGGGTCTCAAGGTGCTTGCGGTCGCTGGTCGCCACGCCGATGTGGTTCACCTGAACCCAAGTCTCGCCGCAGGTGTGCTCGATCATCGAGTGGGACCTACGGCGACTGCCGAATCCACTCTTGAGAAACTTGCCGTGGTATCCCAGCACGCGGGCGAGCGGTTCGCAGGCATGGAGATTGGCGTGCGAATCCACCTCGCGCTGGTGACACAGGACCGTGATTCAATCGTGGAAGCGATGGCATCAGGATTCGGTTTGACCACACAACAGGCGAGGAATTCACCTCACGCGTTGTGTGGCACTGTCGAGCAGATTGCCGAGGACCTTCGAGAACGCCGAGAACGCTTCGGTATTTCCAACATTGGGCTCTCAGCGGCCGCTCTTGATGACATGGCGCCGGTGATAGCGCTGCTGGCAGGAACCTGAGGCTCTGGCTCTAGCTACTTCCCGCCGTCGAGGCGGTCGGTGAGCTCCTTGAAGGCCGCCCATTTGCCAGTTGCCAACAGGCCAGCCTGTTCGGGCCACGTTCCAGGATTCTGCATCGTAAAGGCAGGACCAGCCTCATCCAACATTGACTGCAGCGTTGACACAGGTGTGTCAGCCAAGCCCGCCCAGGTCGTGATGCCGATGTTCTCGCAGAGCTCAGCAATCTTGGGGCCGATGCCTTCGACGACTTTCAGGTCATCCAGCTTGATCTTCTTTCCGATGGCTGCTTCGGCGCCGGTGAGGTCGAGCGGCTCGCTGTCTGCCGAGTCGGAGTCAGACACAGCTGCGAATCCTTGGACAGCAGCAGGAGCCGCAGCCGCTGTCTCTTCGGCCGCTGTCTCTTCGGCCGCTGTCTCTTCGACCGCTGTCTCTTCGGCCGCTGTCTCTTCGGCCACTGTCTCTGCTTGGTCTGGCTCCGCGTCGGCTTGAGCGTTGTCTGCTGCCTCAGTGGCTTCGGGTTCGGGGGAGGCGCCTGAAGCTATCTTTGCGGTGTTCAGTCAGGCGGTCTTGCACGGTCGTTCGGCGGTACACGCCTCGAGTTCTGCACGAGAGGATTTGAGGGCTGCCTGAGC
>DORQ01000116.1:2555-2777 GCA_003514205.1 Acidimicrobiaceae bacterium | reverse complement strand
ACGGCTTGAGGGCCGCACCACCGCTGATGAGGAAGCCGAGCTCCAGTCCGTATAGCCGAGCTCCAACAGTTCCTCGCGGTAGTGTTTGGGTGTTGGCGGGGGCAACGAGGAGAGGGCGACCGTGAGTGAAACCGACACCTATTCCGACCCGAGTGCGAGCGCAGGAATCCGCTCGGCGGGCGTGTCCGCAACCACATCACCTAGCGCCACCGAAGATCGCCT
>DORQ01000116.1:0-2316 GCA_003514205.1 Acidimicrobiaceae bacterium | reverse complement strand
ACGGTGTGGCTCGGGCTCAGCGCGGTTGCGGGATGGGCCGTTGGTTGGGTGGGCTATCTATCGGGTTCCATACCCTCCTGGCTCGCTATTGCAGCCTGCACCATCGCGAACTACCTCGGTTTTACGGTGTTCCATGAAGGCGTCCACCGCGCTGCCCACTCGAACAGGACCATCAACGACATGCTTGGTTGGCTACCGGCAGCGATGTTGGGCTTCACGTATCCGGTGTTTCGAATCTGCCATCTCAATCATCACGCACACACCAATGACCCGAATCGAGATCCTGACCACTGGGTTTCACACCGGCCGAGAATCCTTCTACCGCTCTGGCTGATCAGCACCACCTTCAACTACCGGCGGCTCTGCAAACGCAACAAGTGGGCAACACCCAAGCAGCTCGCAGCACAGGTCATTCTCGATCTCACGATTGTGGCTGTAACTGTCGCCACGATTGCCACGGGCCATTTCTGGACCTTCGCTGTGCTGTATCTCGTGCCCATCCTCATCGCGGGGCTCTTCTTGTTCTACGCCTTCGACTACCTACCGCACTCTCCCTTTGACAGCACAGAACGCTTCTACGACACCAGGATTCAGCCCGGGCGAGTTCGACATGCCGTGCTGCTCGGCCAGAACTATCACCTGATCCATCATCTCTGGGTGAGCGTGCCCTGGTTCTACTATCGCAAGGTGTTCACAGACCTCGAGGCTGAACTTCGCAAACGCAACATCCGGATTGACTGAGCCATCTTCACACCAGGAGTCGTTCCAGCACCACCGCTACCCCGTCCTCTTCATTTGACAGCGTCGTCTCGTCGGCGACGTCGAGGATCATCTGGTGAGCATTGGCAACTGCGACGCCGTGGCGGGAACTCTGCAGCATCTCTAGGTCGTTAGGCATGTCACCGAACGCGATCACGGCGTGAAGGGACAGTCCGACCGACTCTGCATGTCGAGACACAGCTGTCCCTTTGTTGACTCCGGGCGCATGAATCTCGAGCAGCCCACCATCGCCGTCAAAGCCCCAGGTCACAGCAATCCGATCGCCGAAATGGGGGCGAAGAACTGCAGCGAGTTGGTCGGGGTGATACTGAGTGCCGCGGGCGAGCAGCTTGGTGATCTCGCGGTCCAGCAGTCCGATGTTGGAGGTTCGGATCATGTCTCGCGGCGGTTCCCATTTGGTCTCGAATGTGGTGCCGATCGCAAAGTCGAATCCAGCTTCCGCGGCAAGGCCGATCTGTTCATCGAAATGCGTCAGTACATCAATCACCTCCGCTGCAAGGTCTCGATCAAGCGGATAGTGCTCCACAATCGAGTGATTGGCGGGATCAAACACCACCGCCCCGTTTGAGCAGATCACCAACTCTTGATCGCCGATCTGGTCGATCACCGGCTGAATCCACCTGATCGGTCGACCTGTGGCAACCATGAGCTGGATACCTCGATCCTCAACGGCGAGCAACGCCTCGAGTGTTCGTGACGAGACGGAGTGATCCGAGCGGAGCAGCGTGCCGTCCAGATCGGTCGCGACCAAGCGAATCTCCGAAGGTTCGAACGTGTCGGGAAAGGCTGAGCGCTGCATTGCTCTCAGTCTGGCGCATCGGGGTGAGTCACCCTGGCACCCTTCGTGTGGAGCTGAACCTTGACAACGCCGCGGAAAGCGACCAAGGTCGCTGAGGGGTAGGCCATCCATCGTTCGCTACTCCACTCCAATCGCAGCAGCTTCACGTGCTGGATCCCAGAACAACAATGAACTCAGAAGGAGACATCACCATGGAAGACAGCGAGAAGGAAGAAGTCGGCAAGCTCGCAGGGCTCGGCGGAGGAGTGCTGTCAGGTGCTGCTTTGGGAAGCGCTATCCCAGTGCCGGTGGTCGGCACATTCGTCGGAGCGGTAGTCGGCGGAGTCGTCGGCAGCCAGGTCGGCAAGACCCTCGGAAGGGCACTCTTCGACGGGGCCGAGGCATTCGTCTCCGTCATCAAAGGCGATGAGGACAAGGCTGACGGCAGTTCCGAATGAACCGCTAGAGCTCCGGGCTCGGCCCGTGTCGTCGGCAGATTGAGTCCCAGCCGCCTGATTGGGCGCAGCGGCTCCAGACAACCAACTCGTGGTCCAGCATTGATCGCTGACCAATTCAATCCGCCAGGTGAGTCGCGACGAACACATCTCCGAACGATTCAGCCATGACTAACTGTGCCCTCGTGGACTCGGCGATGTCGCGGACTAGCTGAAGTGGCAGAATCAACCATATGGCTGACACCTCCCCCACCAGAGCTGGTAGTGCCGCCTGGTGGGAGGAACGCCTGGAGCGCGATGCCC
>DORQ01000127.1 GCA_003514205.1 Acidimicrobiaceae bacterium | reverse complement strand
CGCGAGCACACGGGGTCCGCCGGAATACTGCGGAACTGAGGCTGCCAGACCGAACTCCGGCGACGAGAAGGCCACCGGCGGAAGCTCCGACCCGGCACCTGCCGCACCGGAGGTGCGCGCCCAGCCTGGGCCAGCCGATTCCTTCTCCATCTGCTCGGCAAGGGCGTTCGCGTTAGCTACGAAGACAGCGTCGTGGGCCAACTCCGCGAGGCGTGTCCCGCTGCAACGATTGAGGATCCCGAGGGGATCGAGGCCAAAGGTGGTCATGCCGACCGGGTCGATCTGGCGAAACAACTCAAGAACTCGTGGGTCGAAAAGCCAGCTCAGGTTGCTCGACAAACGAGCGAGCGCCTGAAGCTCGGAGGGAACGCGTGAAACTACGGTGAAGGTGTGTTGTGTCTTGATTCCCTCAGGGTAGCGGAGCACTCACGGCTTCCATCCCATCTAGTCGAATTCCCCTAGGCTGGCGATCTCTCGGGGAGGGCCCCGACGGTCGAAAGGGTGATGGAATGGGAATCTCTGGTCAGACAGCACTGGTGACTGGCGGCGGTAGCGGCATTGGGTTGGGCACGGCGACGTTGCTCGCTGCCGATGGCGCGAACGTCACGATCTGTGGGCGAACAGAGGAGAAGCTCGTTTCGGCCGTCGAGACCATCTCAGCGACAGCTGCCGAAGGGGTCACCGTGAACTATGTCGTTGCCGACGTGACGATCGAAGACCAGATCACACACGCAGTTTCGGTGGCCACGGGGATCACCGGCACCCTTGATATCTGTTTCGCGAATGCTGGCGGCTCCCACCACCTCGGATCCATCGTGGATGCCGACCTGGAACAGGTCCGGGCGACGATCGACCTGAACCTGATCGGCACTTTTCTCACGATCAAGGCCGCCTCTGCGGTGATGGTCACCCAGGGCCGTGGTTCCATCATTGGAATGAGTTCAGGCGCTGGCCATTTCCCTCATCGGCATCTGTGGGCATACGGAACGGCGAAGGCCGGCATCGAAATGATGTGCAAGTACGCGGCTGAGGAGCTGGGCGGTCGAGGGGTTCGGGTCAACGCAGTGCAGCCTGGAATCATCGACGACGAACTGATGGCCTTCATCACGGCCGGAGGAAAGCTGCTCGATGACTACCTTGAGCAGACCCCGCTTGGTCGCGTCGGCGCGGTCGACGATGTAGCGCAGGCAGTGCGCTTTCTTGCTGGACCGGAATCAAGCTGGATGACCGGAGAGTGCTTGGCTGTGGACGGTGGACACCAGTTGCGTCGTGGCGCGAATTATGAGCTGCTCTTTGGCTAAGGGTTGAGCTCGGCCGCGAGGGCGGCTCGTTCCGGCGTCTGGATTACGACTCTTGACGGCGATTTCAGCGTGGTGTCGATCACCAGCACCTCGCGGTCGCGGTAGGTGCACCACCACTGGCGGCCCGAGGTATTGCCGCGGCTGAGAAACCAGCCGGTTGCGAGTCGTCCGGGGAAATACCCGCCACCAACCCGCCAGCCAAGATCCTCTTTGGCCTCAGCAATGTCCATCACGCGGGCAGACCGAATCGCGGATCGCGGCACCTCCATCGCGGATGCGAACGTGTAGATCCGATCGATTCCCGAACACGAGATACGAAGTTTGTCTTGATCGTAGGTAATTTTGACGCCCATTTCGCTGCCTCTCAGGGTGCATGGTGTTGCTCACAGGATAGGGCTCGTGTCGCCAAAATCACCCGCGATTCTCCTGCGCGATTCTTCTGAGAGAGCACCGGAGTGCCAGTAGCATTCAACCCGCGCCGATCATCGGAACGGCCAGATCGGGGAAAAGACATGGATCTCAAGGCTGGTGAGGTTGCAGTGGTAACTGGAGCCGCGAGTGGCATCGGGTTGGCCCTCGCTCACCGATTCGCTCAGGCCGGGCTTCGAATCGCCATGGTCGATGTTGAAGTGGAACGACTCAACGAAGCGGTGGAAGCGGTAGCTGCAACGGGGGCTGAGGCGGTTGGGTTCACGTGTGACGTTCGTACCGCAGATGCAGTGAATGATCTTGCCACTCGGGTGGTCGAGCAGTTTGGTGGTGTTCAGATCCTCTGCAACAACGCCGGCGTGGCCGATACAGGTGACCCCTGGTTCGGTCCGATCGAGTCCTGGGACTGGGTGCTCGGCGTGAATTTCTATGGCGTGGTGCACGGAGTGCGCGCGTTTCTGCCTCATTTGTTCGGTGGTGGCCACATCATCAATACGGCTTCGATGGCGGGGCTGTTTCCCGGTCTGTCGCCCATCTATGACGCGTCGAAACACGCGGTGGTGGCTCTCACGGAGAACCTCTATCACCAGATGAACCTGATTGAGGCGCCGATTGGTGTCAGTTGTCTGTGCCCTGGTTGGGTGCGCACGGGCATTTTCGATGCGGAACGGAACTGGCCTGCTGAGCTTGGACAACGACCAGAATCATCGCCAGTGGTGGAGACCGTGAAGGGCCACCTTGAGCGTGCGATTGCCGAGGGCCTCACCCCAGCGGCAGTCGCCGACCTTGTGGTCGATGCTGTGACCGAGAACCGTTTCTGGGTGTTTCCACATCCCGATTGGCTCGAAATGGCCGCTGATCGGTGGCAGCTCGTCGCGGAGGGTACCAACCCCGAGCCGCCCAACTCCGTGCCCGGCATGCCGCCCCGCGACCAACTTGCCGCAGAGATCCGCACCGCACTGGGGTTGGGTTAACGAGGGCTCAGCTAGCTACGGGAGTGTCTCAGCCATGTCGACGACCAGTGCGCGATGCTCTTCGGGCACCGAGGCCATTGCCTCATCGGTCATCTCGGATCGGAAGTTGAGCCGCTCCACATCGACCACTCCGCCGGCGGCGCTGGGCATCCACGCAGAGTGAAGCTTCAAGGGAACCTGCTCTCGATTCGGGCCCATCAACACAGCGACTGGACCGGCGCCGACGTTGTCGGCCTCAAATACGTCCACTCGGAATCCGTCATCGGACAGGACTGGAAGGACCACCCAGCCGTCGTGGCCACCAGGAGCTCCGCTGGCCCAGCGGGAGGCTCCTGGGGTGCCGTCTGGACGTGGGGCAAAGGTTGGCG
>DORQ01000284.1 GCA_003514205.1 Acidimicrobiaceae bacterium | reverse complement strand
CGGGGGCATCGGCTTGGCCGGGAGTGTCGGGGGCACCTCGCAGCTCTTGTGCCGCTGGAGGGTCGATCGCTGCGGATGCTTGCTCGGAGGTCTCCATCGACACAGTCTTGCGGAAAACCCCACGATTTCCTACGCCCCGTCGAGAAACTCCCCGAAGCCTAACCGGCACCAGTCACCGTGACCGCCTCTGCTGCTCCTCGCCTACTATTTGGAACATGACTTTGCATCCCCCACCCCCCGGCCGGCATGAGGTGATCATTGAGATCCCTGGCGGATCACGAAACAAGTACGAGATCGACCATGAGACTGGGGAGATTTGGTTGGATCGTTATCTCTTTACCGCAATGGGATATCCCGCCGATTACGGATTCTTCAAGAACACCCTCGGTGGGGACGGGGATCCGCTCGACGCGCTCGTGCTCACCACCGAGAACACATTTCCTGGCTGCCATGTGTGGGCTCGGCCCGTTGGGGTGTTCCGCATGGCCGACGAGGCCGGCGACGATGCAAAGGTGTTGTGCGTGATTGACGGCGACCCACGCTGGGCCTCAATCACCGACCTTGACGATGCTGATCCGTTCTTGCTTCGAGAGATCAGCCACTTCTTCGAGCGCTACAAGGACCTAGAGCCCGGCAAGGAAGCCGAGATCGGCGAGTGGGCAGACCGCGCTGCAGCAGAACTGGAGATTGCCGAGGCCATCGCCCGGTTCAAGGGCAACCCCGGCCACTAGGGCTCATCCCTCGGCAACTGGTGAACGCGACTGCTTTCGCATGCTACCGATGGGCAGCACGTAACTCAGCTGCTCGTCGTCGTCGTCGTCAAAGCCAAGCGCCTCCTTTGCTGCTTCCAGAAGGCGGCTTTCTGTCTTGGCACGCATGACCCCCGAGCTAACAATCGCGACACAGATTCCCAATGTGAGCGCTAGATAGACCAGCATTGCCGAAAGCCCATACTCCCGCTCAACGAGGACTGCACCAGCAACCGTCGCTGTCAACTGAAGGCACATCGCGAGTACTTGCGGGAAGAAATAGAGCAACTTGTCTCCCGCGTTCAACTCGATGTGAGCCAAGCGGTCGCGGTAGACGAATAGTGGAGGAACTCCTCGAGCCAATAGCAGGGAATTGGCTCGACGTTCCAGGAGCCGAGCAATGACGTCCCACTTCATGGTATCCCTATCGATTTGGGCGGCATACAGAAACCAGGCGCCCCAAAAGACCGCAATGCTGCAGCCAACGACGGGGTAGCGAATTGCCGCTAGCCCGACCGCGCCGAAGACCAGAACGATGAACTGGATCACATTCATTGCACGAGAATTCAGGTCGAACAGCCGCTTTTCTAGGCGTTCGATCTCATCAATCACCATTTCTAGGCCATCGTCGATAGGTTGGCTCTCGTCCATGAGATCAGCCTACGTTGACCCGCATCGCTCCCGCTCGGGAGATCTCGCTGGCCATCGCGTGGGGCGGTGCGCACCCTCGGTGTACGCGAGCTACACCAGCAGGCGATCTGTCACCGACTAGCTCGCAGTAATGCCCTCGTCGGCCGACACAATTGCACCATGCAGTGCCTTGGCATCTGGCGAGGCAACGAACGCAATCACCGCAGCGATCTCCTCCGGCTCCGACAGCGACCGAAAGCCCATGCTTGGCGCGACCAGTTTCCAGTTGGTGTCCTCGGGGAAGAATGTCGCTTGCGCCATGGCTGTGTTGATTCCGCCAGGTGCTACTGCGTTGATTCGCAGCGGAGTTCGTATGAACTCCATCGCCAACGAACGCGTCATATTCACCACTGCGGCCTTCGATGAGGCGTACACGGTGGTGTAGGCCGTGCCCATCAGGCCAGCGTTTGAGGCCACATTGACGATGTTGCCGTGTGATTCAAGCAGGTGAGGAATGGCTGCCTGGCACATCCAGAACGTGCCGGCAACGTTGACGCCGAACACAAGATTCCAGGTTTCCTCTGTGACATCAGTGACGTGGCCAGCCCGAAGAACCCCAGCGACGTTCACCAAGACGTCGATTCGACCGCAGGTATCCATCGCCTGAGCGATTGCCCCGTGCGACTCCATCCGGTCCGAGATATTCGCGACGTAGTGGTGCATTGTGCCGCCCGCTTCGCGCACGAGCGTCGCCGTCTCTTCCAGTCCCTCAGCATTGACGTCAACCCCGAAGATTGTTGCTCCTTCGGAGGCAAGCCTTTGAGCAACTGCTCGGCCGAGCCCGGAGGCTGCTCCAGTAACTACGGCTACCCGGTTCTCGAATCGCATGAGCTTCCTCACCAATCAACATTGAATGTTTTCTGACACGTCGTCAGGTACCGTAGTCGCATGTGGGAATCACCGGTACACCTTGGCGCAATGTTGTTCACCCTCGTTGATCCGAAGCCTGGGTTCGAAGTGGCATACAACCGTTGGTATGAGCGAGATCACTTCTACGGCGGCTGCATGACTGGGCCAGGGATCCTTGCCGGCGGACGCTGGGTGGCGACGAGGCCGTACAAGGACCTCCGCTTCCCCGCAGATTCACCCGTTGCATCGCCAACTGATGCTGGCAGTTACCTGGCGACCTACTGGGTGCAACGCGGGAGCGAAGCAGAGCACTTCGGTTGGTCCTCCAAGCAAGTCTTCGACCTGTACGCAGATGGTCGTGGCTTTGAGGAGCGCGAGCACGCCCATACGGCGCTCTACACCTTTCAGCGCTCCTTCTCCCGAGATGCTGATGGCGTGCCGGTGGAACTTGCCTTGGACCACCGATTCGCTGGACTTGTCTCGATTCACGTGGATCGATCCGAAGGAATCAAGCACCCCGCATTCGATGAGTGGTTCGCCGATGAAGGCGCCGATCTACTCCTCGGAGGGGGTTCGCCGTTCGCG
>DORQ01000069.1:4805-5737 GCA_003514205.1 Acidimicrobiaceae bacterium | reverse complement strand
CTAGGCGAGCGAGCATTGGGCCTCCATAGTTGCAATTACGCTACGGAAACGTAGCGCCATAGCTGCTGAGGTTTCCAACTGGATATATGTGATCTATTTCACACGGCTTGGAATTAGCCTGCTGTTGGCTGAGTGCTCTTTCGAGGCGCTACGGTACCGTTTCGATATGGCTCGACAACTTTCACAAGAGGCTCGTGAGGCCGCGCTGCACTCGGCTCGCCAGTTGCTCGCCTGTGGTGGGTTGGACGGGTTGAGATTTGAAGCGGTTGCTCGTGCCTCGGGCGTCGCAAAGTCAACGCTGTACCGCCACTGGCCAACCAGAGGCGATCTCATCCTCGCAACCCTCTTCTCGATGATAGAGCCCCTAGAGATCCCCAATACGGGAGGGCTGCACTCAGACCTTGTGGCCTGCTTTGGCAAGGCCATTGATATCGATTCAGCCGACTCCGCCCAGCTGGTTCACCTCATCTTTGGGCCTTCCGTGGATGAACCCGAGATGGGCAGGGTGCGAGAGATGCTCTTCTTTGAACAAACCCAGCCAATTCGGGTGGCAATCGAATCGGCGATTCGGCGAGGCGAACTCAGAGCCGAGATCGATGTTGAGATGGCGGTGAGCTGCGCTATTGGCCCCGCCTTCGTAGCGAGCGTTCTTCGGCAGCAAGTGCTCACCGCAGCGCAGGTCGAGGAGTTGGTTGCGGTTGCCGAGGCAAGCTTGCGGGCGCTTGGGACGCTGGAGCAAGTATGAGGCTGCACGAGATTGTCGAGTTCGCCGCGATTGCTGAACCCTCCGCGTTGGCGCTCATCTGCGAAGACACGGAGCTGAGCTTCAGCGAGCTCTGGGAGCAGATCACCGAGATGGCCGCCTCGGTTCGGAGCCTGATCGCTTCGGGCGATCGAGTCGCCCTCCTGAGCGAAACCCGGATTGAGTTTGC
>DORQ01000069.1:3882-4437 GCA_003514205.1 Acidimicrobiaceae bacterium | reverse complement strand
CAGTGATGCCGACTCGGTGAGCGTAAGTCCTCGAGCCCAGGCAGCTATCGCCACGGAATCGGCAGACGCTGACGCCGAACTCGCCTGGATCATCCATACCAGCGGAACCACTGGCCAGCCGAAGGGTGTGTGCCTTACCCATCGGTCGTTACTGGCGGCAGTGTTCAACACAGCCGTGGCACGGCCGCTGCGTTCCGATGAGGTGTACTGCTTTCCATTCCCGATGTTTCATGTTGCGAGCTACAACCTGTTGCATTGCCATCTCCGTCGGCGCCCCGTGGTGCTGATCCCGCAATTCAGCGCCCGAAATGTGCTCGCCAGCATTGAGAAGCATTCTGTGACTGCGTGCTCCCTCGCACCCACGATGCTGGCGATGCTCTTGGAATCCGCCGAGATTGAGCAGTTCGATAGCTCCTCGCTTCGAACGATCGCGTATGGGGCGTCTGCGATGTCTCCCTCGCTATTGAGGCGAGCTTCGGAGGCTTTGAACTGCGAGTTCGCACAGGGCTATGGAATGACCGAGCTGTCTGGAAACGCCGTGTTCCTCGGCCCCGA
>DORQ01000069.1:0-3686 GCA_003514205.1 Acidimicrobiaceae bacterium | reverse complement strand
CCCGGTGTCGCGATCCGCTGCGATTCCGATGGCGAGATTCTGGTCCGTGGGGATCAGGTAATGGCCCGCTACTGGAACCGACCGGAACAAACCAGAGATGCCTTCACCTCGGATGGCTGGTTTCGAACGGGTGACATCGGTCGTATCGACGAGGACGGGATGCTGTCGATCGTGGACCGGAAGAAGGACATCATCATCTCCGGCGGAGAGAACATCTCAAGCCGAGAAGTCGAGGATCTACTCGCTGGGCATCCGTGGGTCGCTGAAGTCGCCGTTGTTGGTGTGCCGAACAACCAGTGGGGCGAGATGGTTGTTGCGGCCGTGCGAGTTCGAACGCCCAACGACCTCGACCTCGGTGTCACCGAGGCAGAGCCTGCCCCAACCCAGGCTGAGCTGGTGGAATGGGCGAAGGCTCGAATCTCCGGCTTCAAACGACCCAAGGTCATCGTGTTCCGGTCGGAGTTTCCAATGAACGCATCAGGAAAGGTCCTCAAGGCCGTACTCCGCGAGGAGTTGCGCGAGGAATTGCAACAGGGGGAAACACCATGACCCCGCGACGTCGGCTCATCGTCTGGTTTGGTCGATTCCACGTATGGGTCTACGACCGAACCGATGGTCGTCTGATGTCCCAGTTGCGAAAGAAGCCGATGGTGATCGTGTGGAGTACCGGTCGAAAATCGGGCGTGACGCGCTCAACTGCATTGTTGTCGATGAAGCGGGGCAACGAGATTGTGGTGGTTGCCTCGTTCTATGGCAACGATGGCCACCCTGCATGGTTTCTGAACCTGCAAGCGAACCCGGAATGCGAGGTTCGATTTGGTCGGTTCAGGGGCCCAGCTGTGGCCTCAGTGCCCGATGAGCCGCTGCGGTCAGAGTTGTGGGCTGAACTTGTCGAGCATTGGCCCGCCTACGCCCAGTATCAAGAATCCACGAGCAGGGTGATTCCGGTAGTGGTGCTGACTCCCCTCGGTGAGGGCTGAGCTATACCACCTTGGACAAGATGCCCACCGGCATCGCGAGTCGTTCCAGCATCTCAAGGTCTTCGTCGGGAGTGCGCCCAAGAGTCGTGAGGTAGTTCCCGACGATCAGCGCATTGATGCCCGCCGTCATTCCGGCCTCTTGCATATCTCCTAGGGTGATTTCACGGCCTCCGGCGTACCGCAGAATGACCTCGGGCAGTGCGAGCCGAAACAGCGAGATCCACTTCAGCGCGTCCTTCGCCGGAGTAATCGGGCGAAGCTCCAGGGGCGTGCCTGGGCGAGGGTTCAAGAAGTTGATCGGTACTTCAGCGGGCCGAAGCTCCTGGAGGTGGCCAATCAACTCGATTCGCTGAGCGTCTGACTCACCCATTCCGAGGAGTACCCCGCAACATAATTCCATGCCGTGGTCTTTGACGAGGTTGCAGGTGTCGAGTCGCTCATCGAAATCGTGGGTAGTCACGACCTGAGGGAAGAAGCTCCGCGAGGTTTCGAGGTTGTGGTTGTAGCGATGAACTCCGCCCTCTGCGAGGCGGTGAGCCTGATCGTCGGTGAGGATTCCAGCCGATACTGCGACCTGAAGTCCTGTTTCCTCGCCAATGATCGGCACGAGCTCAAGGATTCGCTGCAGGGTTGGCTCATTGGGTCCGCGAACTGCCAACACGATGCAGAATTCCGAGGCACCCAAGGCAGCGGTCTCACGGGCCGCCGTGAGTACCTCTTCCGTGTCCAAGAACGGAGTGGCGGCCACGGGGGTATCGAACGCTGCTGATTGCGAACAAAAGTTGCAGTCCTCAGGGCAGCCACCAGTTTTCACTGACAGAATTCCCTCGACCTCGACCATGTCGCCACAGCGCTCAACACGAACCTCGTGTGCCAACGCCATGAGCTCGCCAATTCGGCTCGAGGGAAGGCCAGCAAGGGATTCCACCTCATCGAGACTCAACCAGCCCCGGTTGTCGATGAGCACCTCTCGTGCCCGGATGATCGGGTCAGTCTGAGCTTCAATAGGTTCGTTCGTATCGACAACAGTCATGGTCTCCACCAAAATCGGGTTGGCATCCTCTGGGCGTTGGTCCACAAGGTACTTGGAGAGCAGGATCATGGCCGAACTGACATCGCCCGAATCTGAGTCGCTTGACTCCAAACCACTGCTCGAGAACAGCTCCGCGGAGTGGGCGAAGCGAGACGCGGCCGCCGTGTGGCACGGCTTCACCCAAATGTCGACCTATGAGGACAACTCCCCGCTGATTGTGGAGTCAGGAGAGGGCCGCTGGCTGATCGATGTTGACGGTCGTCGGTATTTCGATGCGATCAGTTCCCTGTGGGTCACCACCTTGGGTCATCGAGTACCGGAACTCGATGAGGCGTTGACCCAACAGCTGGGCAAGATCGCGCACTCGACCATGCTTGGCAATGGGAACCGCGTAGTGGTGGAGTTCACCGAAGCGCTCGTGCAACGCGTTCCGGTGGATTCCGCACATGTACTGTACGCGGCCGACGGCGCTGCGGCCGTGGAGCAGGCGATCAAGATTGCGTTTCAGTTCTGGACCAACCAGGGAGTCACTGAACGCCGCAGATACCTTGCCTTTGGTGGCGCGTACCATGGCGACACGTTGGGGTCGCTCAGCATTGGCGATGGTGGTTTCGGCACAGATCAGTTCGATCCACTGAGATTTCCAGTTCTGCGGGCCCCGGGCTTTGATGATCCCCAGTGCATCGACTCAGCCATTGCAATGATCGAGGCCCATCGTCACGAGCTCGCAGCAGTGGTAGTGGAGCCACTGATTCAGGGAGCAGCCGGTATGGCGATGCGTTCTCCGGAGGAGTTCACCAAACTCGGCGCGGCATGTCGCGTCAATGATGTGTTGCTGATTTGTGACGAGGTGGCCGTTGGATTTGGCCGAACCGGCACGCTCTTCGCAAGTGAGCAGTGCGGCCTTCGCCCCGACCTGATGGTGCTCGGCAAAGGAATCACCGGGGGCTACCTGCCAATGGCGGCCACGGTTGCTTCGGAGACGGTGTTCGATGCATTCCTCGGAGCGGATCTTGGCCCCAAAACCCTGTATCACGGCCACTCCTACGGCGGCAATGCTCTGGCAGCCGCAGTGGCGCTGCGTCACCTGCAGTTGCTTGAGGAGCAGGATGTGCTTGCCAATGTGGTGGCGAGGGGGACACAACTACAGGCGTCGTTGAAGAGTCGCGTTGGTGGGCTGCTCGGCGTCAAGGAGATCCGATCATTGGGCCTGATGGCTGGAATCGAACTGGCACCGCCAGCTGAAGGAATGCGGTGGGGGCGTCGTGTGTCGGCGGCCTGTGTGGCTCGTGGCGTGCTCATCCGACCCCTGGGGGATGTGATCGTGATAGTTCCCCCATTGACCACGACTGAATCGGAGATCGAGCTGATCGTTGACACGGTCGCGGCAGCTATCGCTGAGGTCACCGATGAAGCCCGGCTCCTTGAAGTGATCGAATGAGCCAGAACCTTGCATCGGGATGGGCCGAGATTGTTGGCGATGCGTCGGAGCGAATTCGCACCGCCGGCCAGTGGCGCGAGATCCGCACGCTGGCTTGTGGGTCTGTTCGCACAAACCTGAATGGCAACCGACTCGTTCACTTCGCGTCAAATGACTACTTCGGCTTGTCACAGCATCCGCGAGTGGTCGCGGCGGCTGTCGCCGCAACACAGGAGGATTGGGGGGGGACCAG
>DORQ01000300.1 GCA_003514205.1 Acidimicrobiaceae bacterium | reverse complement strand
CGCCACACGCGCCCATTCGGCATCATCGGCATCCACCGAAACCTTATTGACGACTCGTCCAGCGACGAGCTCCTCCAAGACCCAGCACAAATGTGGAGCGTCGATGCGGAACATCGTGGAACACGGACAAATCAGCGGGTCGATGGAGACCACCGTCTTGTCAGGTGTCTCGTTCGCCATCCTGTTCACCATGTGGATTTCCGTGGCCACGCCAATCACTGCGCCCGCTGGTGCAGCGGCCACGGCATTGAGGATGAACTCTGTGGAGCCGACCTGATCAGATGCCTCACACACCTCCCGCGAGCATTCCGGGTGGGCAATGACGATGCCCTCGGGGTGGGCAGCTCGAAAGTCCGAAACGTGTTGTGTGGTGAAGCGCTGGTGTACTGAACAGTGGCCCTTCCACAGCAGGAACGTGGCCTCGGTGCAATCGGCAGGAGTGAGCCCGCCGAGTTCCTTGCGGGGATTCCATACCCGCATGTGTGACTCGTCGTAGCCCATTTGAAAGCCAGTGTTTCGGCCCAGGTGCTGGTCGGGGAAGAAGAGCACTTTGTCGCCCTTTGCGAAGGCCCACTCCAAGACCGCGCGAGCG
This sequence comes from Acidimicrobiaceae bacterium, assembly GCA_003514205.1. Taxonomy (GTDB): domain Bacteria; phylum Actinomycetota; class Acidimicrobiia; order Acidimicrobiales; family Microtrichaceae; genus UBA11034. The sequence continues at coordinate 7,252 of DORQ01000300.1, read as the reverse complement.
TTTGAGGAGGTGCACACCGCACCGTGGTTGCGTCCGACAAATGCCTTCAGATCGGCTGCGGAGTTCATGTAGGTGATGGGGATGACTCGGCTGAGGTCCACATGTTCGCCAAGCGCCTCCCAGGCTTCTTCTACCGAATCGATGTCGGCCATGTCCGCCATGGAACAGCCTGCGTTGAGATCGGGAAGAATCACCTGTTGATGATCGGCGGTGAGCACATCGGCTGCCTCAGCCATGAAGTGCACGCCGCAAAAGACAATGAACTCGGCTTCAGGTCGAGCCTGTGCCAGTTTCGCCAACTTGAACGAATCGCCACGCGCATCGGCCCAGCGGATCACCTCATCGCGTTGGTAGTGGTGCCCGAGAATGAAGAGGCGATCACCCAGGGTTTCCTTGGCTGCGGCGATTCGTTGCTCCAACTCCTCCAGCGAGGCGCCCTCGTAGTCGCGCTCAAGCGGGGTTTGGATTCGAAGCTGAACTGCTGTGGTAGTCATTACCTCTCCTAACGAACATTGTGCCTCAAGATATTCCGCGGCTTGGGACAACGGCGGGCAGCGCTGATGTTCGAGCCTAGGTCGGCGAGGCGGTAGGTTCGCTCTGTGGTCACTCGTCCTGAAGCTGGAAGCATTCCCGAGACACCTGGAAGCTACCAATTTCGCGACGCCGCAGGTCGTGTGATTTACGTCGGTAAAGCCAAGTCGCTTCGCCAGCGGCTCTCCAACTACTTCGCCGATCCAGCCACGTTGCACCCGCGAACCGCCCAGATGGTGGCCACCGCCGCAACTGTCGAGTGGATTCAGGTGCGCAACGAGGTTGAAGCGCTCATGTTGGAATACAGCCTGATCAAGGAGCATCGGCCGCGCTTCAATGTTCGTCTGGTCGACGACAAGAGCTACCCCTTCTTGGCGGTGACCACGAGCGACGAGTGGCCTCGGGCAATGGTGATGCGTGGTGCCCGCCGAAAGGGCGTTCGCTACTTTGGCCCTTACGGCCACGCGTACGCGATCCGCGAGACGCTTGACCTGCTCTTGAGAACGTTCCCCATCAGGACGTGCAGCGACAACAAGTTCAACCAGCATCACAAGCAGGGACGGCCATGTTTGCTGTTCCACATCGAGCAATGTGCGGGGCCGTGCGTCGGAGAGATCAATTCGGAGGACTATCAACAACTTGTCACAGAGTTCATTGAGTTCTTAGAGGGCGATACCGAGCTAGTCGTTGAGCGTCTGGAAGCAAAGATGCGAGACGCGGCAGAAGGGCTTGAGTTCGAGCTCGCTGCGCGACTTCGTGATCGGCTGGCGAGTGTTCGACGTGCCATCGAGAAGCAGCAGATGGTGGCGGAGCGGAGTGAGGATCTCGACGTAATCGGCATCGCCGAAGATGACCTCGAGGCTTCGGTGCAGGTGTTCTATGTGCGGAAGGGTCGAGTGGTCGGGCGGAAGGGGTTTGTGCTGGACAAGGTGATGTCGGTGGACCCTGGCGAGATGATTGGTCGCATTCTCGAGGAGCTCTACTACGAGGAGCCGCCGTTGGGCATGCCGAAACAGGTGTTGGTGCCGTCAATGCCGGATGACCCGGCGTTGTTCAGCCAATGGTTGGGCGAGCATCGAGGCTCGAAGGTTGAAATTCGCGTTCCACAACGTGGAGAAAAGCGAGCGCTCGCCGAGACTGTCACCACAAACGCCACTGAGGCTTTCCAACGACATCGATTGCGTCGGGCATCGGACCACAATTCTCGGGCGAAGGCACTGAATGAGTTGCAGGAGTACCTTCAGCTTCCGGAGGCCCCGCTGCGTATTGAGTGCTTCGATATGAGCCATATCCAAGGCACCGACTACGTGGGCTCAATGGTGGTGGTAACCGATGGGCTGGCCGATCGTCGGGAGTACCGCCGTTTCAAGGTGAAGACTGTGGGGGGCAAGGTCATTGGAGATAGTGATGACTTTGCGGCCATGTACGAAGTGCTGACGAGGCGGTTCACTAACTACCTGCAGGACAAATCCAAGCCCTTGGAGGAGCGGGGGAAGTTCCAGTACCCACCGCAGCTACTGGTGGTTGATGGCGGCAAAGGCCAGCTCAATGTTGCCTCGCAGGTCCTCCGAGAGTTGGGGTTAGAGGAAGAGATCCCGGTGTGTTCGTTGGCGAAGCAGTTCGAGGAGGTCTACCTTCCTGGTCGATCGGCGCCAGTGCAGGTGCCGCGGCAATCGGAGGCCTTGTTCCTGCTGCAACGGATCCGGGACGAGAGCCATCGATTCGCGATTTCATTCCATCGCGAGTTGCGTGGCAAGCGAATGACCACTTCTGTGCTCGATGGGGTTCCGGGTTTGGGTGAGGCCCGCAAGGCTCGACTCCTGAAAGAGTTCGGCGGAATTGGAGCGTTGAAGACCACCAGCATCGAGGACCTGCGAACCCCAAGTTGGCTGCCCGAGGCGGTAGCGGTAGCGGTGTATGAGGCTTTGCACCCCGACTCGACCAGCGAAAGCCCGAGCAGTGACGACCAGAGCGGCGACAACCAGAGCAGCGACAACCAGAGCAGCGAGAGCGAGATCGAAGAATGACTGAGAATGACACCACCAGCGCATCGAATGAACCCTGGGAGGACCATGCCCGCTGGTGGCAGGACCAGTTCACCGATGGCGTAGACCCCGAGTACACCGAGCAGATCCTCCCGATCATTGCTGCTCGTTTGCCCACGACGGGGGCCCTGCTGGACATCGGCGCGGGGGAGGGGCAGGTTGCGAGAATGGCGACTGAGCGCGGCCTATCGGTGAGTTGCCTGGATCCGGCATGGGCACAGGTGTCAGTTGGTCAGGAACGTGCGGGTGGTCCCACATGGCTCCAGGGATCTGCAACTCACTTGCCCTTTCAGACGGATCATTTCGACGCTGCGGTTGCCTGCCTAGTGTTCGAACATATTCCTGATCCCGATAGCGCCATCTCCGAGGTTGCACGGGTCCTCAAACCCGGCGGCGAGTTCCTCTTTCTGCTCAATCATCCGCTGTTGCAGACCCCCAACTCGGGTTGGATCGACGACCAGATGTTGGAGCCGCCGGAGCAGTATTGGAGAATTGGCGACTACCTCATCGAGGCCGAGACGGTTGAACAGGTGCAAAAGGATGTGTTCATCACGTTCTTTCACCGTCCGCTCAGCCGGTATCTGAACGCCCTCGCAGGGGCGGGTTTCGTGTTGCGGGAAATGGTTGAGCCAGCCCCACCACAGGGGTTCCTCGATCGGGCCCCCGAGTATCTGCTCGCCGCGACCATTCCGCGATTGCTGGTGCTGCGACTTCAGTACCTACCGGGCGTGATCGCCGATAGCGTGATGGGGTGAGCGATTTCGTTGTCATAACAGGGATGTCAGGGGCTGGGAGAAGCCAGGTTGGCAACACCCTTGAAGATCTTGGCTGGTTTGTGATCGATAACCTGCCCGCACCCTTGATTCCCAAGGTGGCCGATCTAGCGCTCGGTCCCCGAACCTCGGAACCGAAGGTGGCGTTGGCGTTGGCAGCGAGTCGCAACTACGCGGAGATTGAGGATTCGTTGGCGCAGCTTCGAAGCTCAGGGGCGCGGGTCCGGGTGTTGTTCCTTGATGCCTCGACCGACACGCTGGTTCGACGATATGAAAGCACGAAGCGGCGTCACCCAAATCATTCAGATGCTGGGCTGACAGCAGCAATTGAGGGCGAGCGTCGTCTCCTGGAGCCGGTTCGCGCATCGGCTGATCTCGTCATCGATACATCGACCACGAATATCTATGAGCTTCGCCGCCAGATCGTGGAGATCTTTGGGAGCGAGGCTGACACTGACACGATGCAGATCGCGTTGATGTCATTCGGCTTCAAGTATGGGGTACCGCCTGATGTTGACATGGTGATTGACTGCCGGTTTCTGACGAATCCGTATTGGCAGGAGGAGTTGCGTCCCCTCACCGGCCATGACGAAGCAATCAAGGAGTTCGTGCTGGGCCAGCCGGCGACGCCGGAATTTGTGGAACGTTTGATGGGGTTGCTGACCCTGCTGATTCCCGCGTATGAGGCTGAAGGCAAGGCCTACCTCACCGTGGCGTTTGGGTGCACTGGTGGTCGGCATCGCTCGGTTGCGATTACCGAGCGTGTTGCGGAGCTGTTGCGTGCTGAGCAGATTTCGTTGCGGGTTCACCATCGAGATAGTGCGAAATGAGCAACTCCGACCTCCAACGGCGTGAGTCAACCGATTACTCCATCGTTGCGATCGGTGGCGGCCATGGGCTTGCCTCCACGCTTCGGGCGTTGCGCCTGCTTGAGTGCACCATCACCGCGGTGGTGTCTGTCGCTGACGATGGTGGTTCCACCGGACGGCTTCGTAGCGCCACGCCTCAACCTGCGCCAGGCGATATTCGCAAATGTCTCTCGGCTCTGGCTGATTCCTCCTCGTTGCTGGGTCGTTCTCTGGAATATCGGTTCGAAGCAGGCGAGGTTGCCGGTCACGCGCTGGGCAATCTTCTGATTGGGGCGCTTGCTGAGGTAACAGGCGATTTGGTGGAGGCGCTCGCGGAGCTCGGTCGGCTGATTGGCTCAGATGGGCAGGTGCTTCCGGCCACGACAGTTCCCGTGTGTTTGGTGGGTACCGTCGTGAATGAGGAGGACCCGGAGGTTCGAGGCCAGGTCAACGTGTCGAATACCGCAGGTATTGGCTGTGTTCGACTCGATCCGGCTGATGCCCCGACGCCTCCGGAGGTGCAGACAGCGATTGCGGCGGCCGATCTGATTCTCCTTGGTCCGGGTTCGCTGTATACGAGTGTGCTTGCGGCCATGGTGGTGCCGGGGGTGATGGCTGCGGTGCAGGAGCGAACTGCTCCGCTGGTGTATCTCTGCAACTTGCAGCCAGAGCCGGGCGAGGCTGCAGATTACGATCTTGCCAAACATATGGAGGCGCTCGCCCGTCATGGGGTAGTGCCCGAGATTGTGGTGTTCGACCCACGGACCATGCCGGAGGGGAAGCGGCTCGGCGATCGCTTCCCGGGCATTGAGTTCGTGAAATGCGAACTTGCTGGGCCGACGGGCAACGCTCATGACGCATCGTTGCTCGCCGCAGCCATCGAGTCAGTTCGACACGTGCCCACACGCAGCGCCTCATAGGACCCTCCGACGACTGGTTTCCAGGGCTGAGGAGAGGGTCCTTGCAATCGGCTCAGAAATGCTCTTACCTCTGAACTGGCGATGAGTCCATCCCATCTGCTCCGATAGAGGGATCGGCAGGTTGCCGAATCAGTCAAACCGTGGTCGACGGTAGGTCGGCTACCAAACTTGGGAGTGCCATGAGCATCCGCGTGGGAATTAACGGCTTCGGCCGAATTGGCCGAAATTTCTTCCGAGCCGCCAAGGCTCAAGGTGCCGACATCGATTTCGTTGCAGTCAACGATCTTGGTTCGCTTGCCACCATGGCGCACCTGTTGAAGCGCGACTCGGTGGGCGGAACCTATCCGGGCAACATCAAAGTTGTTGACGGTGGAATCGATGTTGATGGCGATGTCCTCAGAGTGCTGTCGGAGCGAAACCCAGCCGACCTTCCCTGGGGCGACCTTGGCGTCGACGTAGTCATCGAGTCAACTGGCTTCTTCACCGACCGTGACAAGGCTGCTGCCCACATCGCTGGCGGCGCACCTCGGGTCATCATCTCGGCTCCAGCCAACGGCGTTGACGCCACCTTCGTGGTTGGCGTCAACGACGACACCTTCGACCCTGCCGCTCACACGATCGTGTCCAACGCGTCCTGCACCACCAACTGCTTTGTGCCAATGATCAAAGTGCTCGACGACGCATTCGGTGTGGAAAAGGGTCTGATGACCACAACTCACGCCTACACCGGCGACCAGAGCCTGGTGGATGGACCCCACAGCGACCTTCGCCGGGCACGTGCCGCTGCGATCAACATTGTCCCCACCTCAACTGGTGCAGCTCGAGCCACTGGGCTGGTGCTGGAGTCGATGAAGGGCAAGCTCGACGGAACCTCGCTGCGAGTGCCGATTCCAACCGGCTCGATCACCGACTTCACTGGCGTTCTCAAGCGAGAGGTGACCGTAGAAGAGGTCAACGCTGCATACAAGGCAGCCGCCGAGTCAGGTCGCCTGAAGGGCATCCTGCAGTACAGCGATGGGGAGCCGTTGGTCAGCACCGACATCGTTGGGTCCACCTTCAGCTCGGTGATTGACTCCGATATGACCATGGCCATGGGCAGCCTGGTAAAGGTGTTCTCGTGGTATGACAACGAGAGCGGATACTCAAACCGACTCGTCGACCTCGCAAAGATCATCGGCGCTGCGAACAAGTAGTCGTCGAGTGCTCTGAACGAGCACGATGTGAATTCACAAAGCCCGCAACGGGGTCGCACCAGGACTCTGGTCGACCCCGTCGTGGTTTCAAAGCTGCAGTGTTAGTCGCCCAACGCCAGTCGAATTACAGAGAAGGACCGAATCGTGCAATTTGGAGTTCCAGAGCTTGAAGATCTTCCCGATGTTTCGGGCAAATCAGTCCTCGTTCGAGTCGATTTCAACGTGCCCATCAAGGACGGGGTGATTGCGGATGACCTTCGCATCCGGGCAGCGCTTCCCACACTGAACTGGCTGTTGGAGCACGGGGCGAAGGTCACCTGCTGTACTCATTTGGGCAGGCCGAAGGGTGCTCCGGACCCGCAGTTCTCGGTGGCTCCGGTGCGGGCACGGCTCGCAGAACTCATCGAGGGTGTTGAGCTGCTTGAGAATCTCCGATTCAACCCCGGCGAGACGAGTAACGACCCAGCCTTCGTGCAGGAACTCATTGCCGGCCATGACGTCTATGTGAACGACGCCTTCGGCGCCTCACATCGCTCCCACGCATCGGTGGTGGGGCCGCCAGCGTTTCTGCCTTCCGCTGCTGGCCGGTTGCTGGCTCGTGAGGTCGAAGTACTGCAGGGAGCATGCGCAGACCCGGCTCGACCATTTGTGGCGATCACTGGCGGCTCGAAGGTCTCCGACAAGTTGGGCGTGATCAACGCGTTGCTTGAGTTGGCGGACCAGATCATCATCGGTGGCGGGATGTGCTTCACGTTCTTTGCGGCGATGGGCCATTCAGTCGGCAACTCATTGTGTGAGACCGACCAGATCGACACCTGTAAGGCGCTGCTTGAGACGCACGGTGACCGGCTCGTGCTGCCGACTGACATTGTCGCCTTGGGTCCTGGCGGCAAGCTGTTCGACGCTGCTGCGGGCGGCGAGGTGCAGAACGTGGGGCGGTCG
>DORQ01000077.1:30055-30282 GCA_003514205.1 Acidimicrobiaceae bacterium | reverse complement strand
GCAGCCGACAACTACCAACAACGCTGGCCGAATTCGTCCAAACTGTCCCTATGGGAAATCACCAGCTCAACGCACAGCAGTTCCGAATCAAGCCGCAAAGCTCCGTAGATCTGAGCCGTCTCCCCACCACCGAGGGCGACCCAGCAACCAAGGCTGAGTTGAAAGCGTCAACGCTTGATCGAGTCACCGAGCTCGTCGAGCTACAGAACATGCTGTGGGCTGAGCAC
>DORQ01000077.1:29299-29706 GCA_003514205.1 Acidimicrobiaceae bacterium | reverse complement strand
TACGACCAGATCAACAACTTCGAGCAGATGCTGGTCGAAGAAGGCACGACAGTGTTGAAGTTCTTTCTGAACATCTCCAAAGACGAACAGGCCCGTCGACTTCAAGCACGGATTGACGATCCTGCAAAGCGGTGGAAATTCTCCTCCGGCGATCTCAAGGAGCGTGAGTTGTGGTCGGAATACCAGGAGGCCTTCGAAGCAATGCTCTCCACGACCTCAACTGACCACGCCCCGTGGCATTGCATTCCCTCCGACCGGAAGTGGTTCCGCGACGCGGCTGTCGCAGAGATCCTGCGCGATGCCCTCAAGGGCTTGGATCTCGCGTACCCTCCCGGCGAGCCCGGTATCGAATCGATTCGGATCCCTGGCGCTCACTCCAACGACGCAGACTCATCGGACTCCACCTC
>DORQ01000077.1:21486-29161 GCA_003514205.1 Acidimicrobiaceae bacterium | reverse complement strand
CCTCATCGGAGCCCGGGGAGTAATTCACTCACCCGCCGGTGCACCCCCGGATGCCGCCGAGCACGCCCTTGCGGAACTCGATAACTCGTTCGAATCCTGTGCCCTGAGTGGACTCGTCGTCATCAGAGGCACCGAATGCCAGAAGCGCTTTGATGGCCTCATCAAAGTCACCAGGAGACAACACAAGCGCGGCCGTCTCGCGATTCTGGAGGAAGACGCTGGCCGCCCACGAACCAGTCATGCAATCCGCCAGCAGGTTCTGCTGCTTCGGATCCTCCGGGCTGATCCCGAGTTGATCCTGGGCCGCCAAGGAATACTGAGATCCGTACAGCATCCCAACTCCCATGTCGCCAATCCCGTCATAGACCTGGGGGAAGAGTCCCTCGTTGTCGAACGCAATGAACCGCTCTGGAGCGCAGTAGAACAATGAGAACCCGCTGGTGTCGGAATCCCCACAACTCGGAACTTCGCCATTTTCGAACGGCACCGCCGGGTTCAATGGCTCCCAGGTAGTCGAAAACACCGATTCCGAAACAACACGCCAATAGTCCTCAAGGTCATTGGTGGCATACGTCAAAATGTCCTCGTAGGGGGCATTGCCGTTGTTCGCTGCATCCTCGTCGTCTTGGAAGGGGATTTCCACCAACCGGGGGCCCACCGTTTCGTCTGAGTAGTTGGCACATGCGGGGTTTCCCGCCTCGAAGCCCTCTTGGAACGAGTTGATCCGATCGAAAGCGCTGCCATGCGCGTTGGGATCGATAGCTGAGGTGCCAGGCTGATCAGCAATCTCAAGGAACCCAGCAAGAGCCTGATCCAACGCCTTGCCGGTTACGGTGAAGTATTCAGAGTTGCCTTGCTCTACATGGCGAACCCAAGCGCCAGCGAAACAGTCAGCCTGTTGCTCAAGGGTCACCGTTGCACCCTGAAAGCCGACACGGGCCTGAATTGCGTGACCGAACTCGTGTGCAAACACGATTGCCACGGACAGATCGCCATAGGTCTCCAAGAGGTCAGGGATCAAACGTTTGTCGTCCCACGCAATCACGTCTTCCGTTGAGCAATAGAACGCATTTCCTTCGACCTCAAGCGCGCTTTCCGTACAGGGAGGGCTCTGTTCGTTTGGGCTCACTGAGAAAAACCCACCTGTCACGGGCTCGTAGTCCTGCTGATACGTGGCCGGCATCTCCCCTGTCCAGAACTCCTCGACGTCTGCAATGGCTGCCGCCACAACCTCCTCAGCGCGGTCGCCCTCACCATCGATGATCTTCACCCCAGTCTCGGGAGCGTCCGGGATGATCGACTTCTCGATGCCAGGGTCCGACTGCTGCCCCGTGGGCCGAGAAGTCTTGTTGTTGGTAGTAGCAGTTGTGGTGTCTGAACCGAGCCTGACCACAACAAGTGCCCCAACCACAAGCAGCATCACAACCCCAATTGCGAGCAGCACCCACAACAAAACCTTCGATGAGTCTTTGGGAGCGGGTGGCTGGCCATAGGGGCCCTGGGCGCCCATGGGTGGCCCGCCGGGCTGAGCAGAATACGGAGGCTGTTGTGGCTGACCGTATTGTGGCTGGCCGTATTGCGGCTGGCCGTATTGCGGCTGCGGTTGACCGTACGGGGCTTGTTGCGGCTGGCCGTATTGCGGCTGCGGTTGACCGTACGGGGCTTGTTGCGGCTGGCCGTATTGCGGCTGCGGCCCGCCCGGTTGGCCAGAGGTCGGCTGTTGGGGTTGCTGCGCTTGAGAGCCAACTCCATACTGGCCCGGGGATAGCGGCCCACCCTGGGCGACCCCTGGAGGCTGAGCCTGAGTCGGCGCTGCGTTGGGGTGGGCCTCAGGGGGATACCAACGGCCATCAGAAGCTTGCCACCAGCCGGCGCCTTCGGGTTGAAAACTCATGGGGCTACCCTAGCGAAGGATGCGCCACGGCCTCCCTCGAAACTCGCTGTACGCTGAGAATCGCTCAGCTACTCCCCCAGTCCGGGACTGGCAATTCGCAAACCTACAAACCCACAAAGGCAGTGACATGATCGTCGTTTCAGGCACACTTCAGTTCGACCCAGCCCAGCAAGAGGCAACTATCGCTGCCACAGCGGCCCTCGTGGCCGCAACGCTCGAAGAGCCCGGCTGCCACACCTACGGCTTCTGGCCTTCATCCACCGAGCCGGGCCTGTTCCGAGTGTTTGAAGAGTGGGAGTCAGAGGAGGCAATGGGCGCGCATTTCTCCACCCCCCATATGGCTGAGTTCATGGGCGCAGCTGGCGAACTAGGTATCTCGGCCACCGACATCCAGCGCTACGACGTGTCCGCCAAATCGAAGCTGATGTAGCAGTGCTCTTTGGTCGCAAGTCCCACGCCATGCCAACTCCTGCGGAGGCGCTCCCCGGGCGCGACACCCCGGTGCTGACCCCTGGAGCACACTTCGTGAACGGCAACCCGCTCGATGGGCCATTTCCCGAGGGCTTCGAACAGATCGTTGTCGGCATGGGCTGCTTCTGGGGAGCCGAGCGAATCTTCTGGCAAACCACCGGAGTGTGGGTGACTGCAGTTGGCTATAGCGCTGGTTTCACACCCAACCCGACCTACGAGGAGGTGTGCTCAGGACGCACTGGTCACAACGAGGTCGTCCGTGTGGTTTTCGACCCGAGCGTCATTTCGTTCGAAGGAATCCTCAGCACCTTCTGGGAAAATCACAATCCGACCCAGGGAATGCGCCAGGGCAACGACACCGGCACCCAATATCGATCTGGACTCTATGTCTCGACCGAGGCGAACCTGACCGAAGCAGAGCACAGCCGTGACCGGTATCAGCGCAGCCTCACCGACAGCGGGTTCGGTGAGATCACTACCGAGATCGCGTTGAGCCCCGACTTCTTCTTCGCCGAGGACTACCACCAGCAATACTTGGCGAAGAACCCTGGGGGCTATTGCGGCATCGGCGGAACTGGCGTCAGCTGTCCGATTGGGTTGCTCGACTAGCTGATGCGTACCGCACTGCTGATCCACCACGATTCGAACTCATCGGTGGGGCTTTTGGGGCCAATCATCTCCGAGGCTGGGTTCACGGTGAAGGAGCATTTCATCTGCACCGAGCTCAGCTCGCCAGTGCCCGATGGTGGACTTCCAACCCTCGATGGCGTTGACCTGCTGGTAGTCCTGGGGTCGCGCTGGTCGGTGTACGACGAAGAAAGCATCGGCGCATGGATCGGCGATGAGGTGGAACTGCTTCGACAGGCAGATACTCGGGGCATCCCGACGCTAGGAATCTGCTTTGGAGCACAGGCGCTCGCTGCAGCGTTCGGCGGCAGTGTGAGGCCAGGACCATTTGAAGAGATTGGCTGGGTTCAGGTGGACCCGGCACCCCTGCCTGTGGAACACCCGTCAGACAACCAGGCTGCTGCAGCTTCACAGCTAGCTGCTGCTGTCGCTCCCGCCCGTTGGTTTCAATGGCATCTCGACGTATTCGAGCCGCCGCCGAGCGCCACTGTGCTCGCTCACTCACCGGCAGGGCCACAGGCCTTCCTGCTCCGCACGTGCCTCGCAGTGCAATACCACCCAGAGGTTGATCCTTCGGTTCTGGAGTGCTGGTTCGAGAACGATCGGGACCAACTCGTGTCCGCAGGCCTCGACCCCGACGCGATCCTCGCTGAGACAGCACGGCTCGCTCCCCTGACTGAGCCGAAAACTCGCGCCCTCTTCGAAGCGTTTGTTGCGACCTACTTCTCCGACTGAATCTCAGTGCCAGAACCGGCTGAAGTGGTCCCGAGTCGTTCGGCAGCCTTTCGAACTAGTTCTGTGGCAGCAGCAGTCTTCGTCTGGTACTCGGTGAGCCCATCAACTCCGCCACGTTTCAGTGCCGCATCGGCCTCTTCGAACAAGTTCAACGCCTGGGCTACGAGCTCGGCAGCCGAGCTTGTGGTGTCTGGCTCGTCGGGCGCTGGAGCGCTTGGGTCCTTGGGCGGCTCATTACCCGAACCCGCTTCTCGAGTCGCCACCTCAGCGGAGGGGAACATCGAACTGAGCGCATCGGCCAATGTCGCGCCGTAGGCGACTCGGTCCTCATTGACCACAACCACCAACCGCAACTGGGCAGCGTCTCCCTCGGTCTCGCCCATCACGTACAACGGGCGCACATACAGCAAACTGTCCCCGATCGGAACAATCACCATGTTGCCAAATCGCGCCTGCGATTGTCCGCCCTTCGCATTCAGCAGCGTCAGCCGATCGCTCAATCCGCTTTCGGTATCGCTCACAATTCGGTTCGCAATGGTCAACGGCCCGGGGACATTTGAGTTCAACTGACGTTCTCCCGATGCGCCCTCTTGGGTCATCGAGTACACAACCAGCTCCCCGTACTTCCCAGGATCGCTCCTGCCCACCATGAACGCGTTGAGTTGCTTCTTTGTCGTCTTTGCATCGGCGCTCGTATAGGGCACGAAGGGTCGGAACAGTAAGAACTCATCTGAGGTCTCGCCAGGGAGCCGCATTTGGAGGTAGTACGGCTGAATCCGTGCATTGCGTGATTGCTGAGCGGTCGCGCCGGACTCGCTTCGAACCGACTGAGAGGGTTCCTGCGCCACCGCCCAGCCGTCGCGTTGCTCAAAGAACGCCGTCGCGTCTCGAAGATGGTAGCGGCCAAGCATCTCGGTCTGAACCTTGAACATGTCCTCCGGATAGCGGAGGTGCGATCGGATACCGGCCGGCATTGAGTCAACTGGCAGGAACAACCCAGGAAACGCCTTTGAATACGCATCGACTAGCGGGTCCTCTGAGCCATACAGCGAGTCGGTTCGATACAGACTCACCGAACCTGAGTACGCATCCACCACTGCCTTGACTGAGTTTCGGATGTAGTTGAAGTCTGGCTGCGAACCTTCTCCATCGGGGCCGAGCAACTCCCCCGGCACGGATTGAGAGGATGGGTACATGTCAGTCGTGAGGTAGCCATCCACGACATAGTTGATTCGTCCATTGTCAAGCACCGGATAGGGGTCTGAATCCCAGCGAACAAAGGGCGCCACAGAGGTGAGTCGATCCGTGAGGTTGCGGCGGACAATCACCCGAGATGAATCGGTAACAAAGTCGGAAATCAGAATGTTCCAGTCGCCGAACCTCGCGGCAAACGCCGCCTTGCGGAGAAACGAGTTCAGCTGAATTCCGCCGTCACCGGCATAGCCAGCACCTTTGGCCTCCTTCTCAGTGCCAACAATGGCGTAGCCCTCTTCACCCGGAATCTCTGCGAATTCGCCAAAGTAGATCTCTGGCCGCTCCAACAGATTGGTCCCGCCAATGCTCTCATCCACCGCCGGGGGGATATCGCCAATCAGGAAATCCGGAACGCCAGTGGCCGTGACGCCATTCGCGGGAGCGAGAGCGATTCCCTCACCGTTGGTGTAGGTGAGGTGCCGACCTTCCCAACTCTTGTTCGGAACCTCGGCGACATTCAGATTTCGTGCACCGACCAGCACCTGAGTGGGGATCGAGTCAATCTCGTACCGGTCGACATCGAGATCCTCAAAACCGAGGTAGCCCTTCTTCGATTGCAGCGCATCAAAGGTGCTCGGAACAATAGAGGGGTCGAGTATCCGGATGTTCGACACAGTTGAGGCGTTGGCGGTGATTTCGGTATCGGTGATGGTTGGCGAATAGTTGAAATCCTCGTACCTGATTTGGTCGAGTCCAAAGGCTTTGCTGGTTGCTTCAATATTGCGCTTGATGTACCGCGCCTCGAGGCGTGATTCCTCTGGAACTACTTTGAATTGCTGAACTCCAGCGGGATACAGCGTACCCACCACCACTGAGGTCGCTACCCACAACCCGAGCGTGATCATCGGAAGCGACCAGGTATCGCGCCGCAGATTCCACAGTACGAGCACGACAAAGAGCAGCGCCACGAGACACAGAAGCGTCGCCGCGGGAATGTCAGCGTGAATCTGTCGGTACAGCGCTCCATCGACTCGCTCATTGCGGCTCGTTACCAGTCGGTAACGATCGAGGAAGTAGTCCGCCGCCTTGAGCAGCCCGAGAAGAGCAATCAAGATCGACACCTGTACCCGAGCTCCCTGCCCGGAGCGAAGCCCAGCACCAGGCAGCCGGAGTGCTCCACTCAGGACGTGAACCACGACAACGAGCACCGTGACGATAAGGATCGAGGAGAAGAGCCAGCTCACCAGGAAGTCAATGAAGGGCAGCCGAAAGAGGTGAAACCCAAGGTCCGCTCCAGTAACCGTGTCCGGTCGCTTGAGCGACGCGCCGTTGAGGAACAACAGCAACGAGTTCCATTGCGTCGAGGAGCCAACCCCCGTGATGAGCCCCAACGCAACTGAAACTCCAATTTGGAGGGGCCGCTGGCGCGGTTCGACCAGCGTGCGGTATCGATCGAACAGGTCATCGCCCGTCGCGATCACTCGAACCAGAGGCGCCACTCGATTCGCAATCAGCAGGTTCACATATGCGATGAGGAAGAATCCCAACCCGAACACTGCTGCAAGACCAACCTTGGCCCCAACCTGGGTCTTCCAAGCGTTACCTGCGCCGATTTCCTGAAAGAACAGATAGTCCGTAACGAGTCGCCCCACGCCTCTAGTGGAAACAAAGAGGACGAGCAAAGACGCCGCAGCCACTAAAATCGCTGCGCGACCCCATCCCGGACGACGCGGACGGAAGCGAGGAACCCGCAGTGACTTTGTGGCCATCGCCTCAATCTACTGATCTGAGCCAACCAACACGCATCGGCAACCCGGATGAGCCGGAGGACACACGTGACCGGTGGGGAACTCTTCGCCAACTAGAAGCATCCCGGCGAGGTGGTTGTCCTCGCCATCGGCGCAGGGAAGTCCGCCTTGATCGACAACCCAGCAGACCGAACGAGATGGCCCGAGCGAACCCATCACGCCGAGGTTGAAGGAACGGGTTGCCAGATCCCCTGCTAGTCCAGAGATCTTCTCGGTCCGCCATTCGCGAAAAGCACCGCGCAACTGGCTGACAAGTTCGGGCCTACCCTCGGAATGATCCTCGTTCCGATCGATGACGCGACTGAGGCGGGTGTAGAGAGGAAGAATCATCCACTCAACCTCAAGGCGCTCCAACTCCTCCACTCCACTTGCCTCGGCGAGTTCGCCAAGCGGAGTACCAGCGAAGGAGGCGCCAGCCTGTTGGGCCTCGCGAATCTGTGCCCGAAGGGCTGCGGCAAGCACGTTGGAGTGCTCTTCAATTTCACCGAGGAGCGCGGCGGGGCTACTCGACTTCCGCTGCCTTCGCACCCGGTCAAGGATTTCGTTCTCGGCGTCAGCGAGCATCCGCTTTGCCCGTCGCAGAATCTCGCGTTCGATGGGCGCCATCAGCGAGTCTCGGAGGTCGAGCAAATCTGACTCTGAGGTACCCTCCTCTGCCTCAGTCCCCGGTTCTTCCGCCAGTGCCTCCAGCGCGGGTGCACCGGATGAGGGCTGCATCGCGACCAGATCGATGACAATTCCTCGTTGCGATCGCACAGCGTCGCCGCTGGGATCGCCGTGGGAGGTAGGGCGTCCGCCCGAGGAGCTCTCCTCGTGGAGTTCTGACCCGGCCGCGGGGAGATCGGAAGACTCGCTCGTTTCACGTAGCCGAGCGAAGAGCGCCTCGACACTGGGATGGGCCTCATCAGGAGTTTGACTTGTCGCGTTCGTCGCCGTCTGGTCATCA
>DORQ01000077.1:21072-21242 GCA_003514205.1 Acidimicrobiaceae bacterium | reverse complement strand
TCGAAGTCATCATCAAGGTCATCGTCATTGTCGCCATCGTGGTGCTCGAATCGCCCCGCAGCATCGAGGACCTGATCCCCCGTTTGCCCCACACTCGCCGAGCGTTCGGCCTGTGAGGGATTGTCCCCACCGCCACCCGGTAGCGAGACCAGACGTAGCTTTCCGGTTGC